>NZ_JBLODY010000062.1:0-24540 GCF_047785625.1 Solidesulfovibrio sp. C21 | reverse complement strand
GTCCGGGGGGAACCCTTTTCTTCAGAAAAGGGTTCCCCCCGGCACGTTTCCAATAGTCTTATTCCATCTTATCCTGACGATGGATAACGGCCATGAGGCCTTGGTTGTAGAGGTTTCGGGCGAAGCATTCGCAGGTCACGTCGCAGCCGGTGCACACGTGCATGAACATACTGCGGTTGCCCACGGCGATACTGCGCCCGCTGTAGGCTTCACCGATGGTGTCGGGGGAAATTTCCGTGAAGTATCCGGAAAACGGGTAGGGTTTGTGCTCGTCGTCGTCGAGGTAATAGCGGTAGCCGCCGTTGTGCTGGAAAATGGGGTGCCGGCCGGTGGAGATGGCCAGGAACTGGGCGTCGCCGGGTTCGTAGCGAAACCAGTCCAGGCCGTTGGCGCAGGTCGTTGCCGGCACGCCGAATTCCGCACAGCCCACGCCCTCGACAAGGGCCAGGGCCATGCGTTCCCCGGCGGCGAGCCGGGAAAGAATTTGCGCCCGGATATCGGTGAGGGAGGCGACGGGGCCGAGGTTGGCCGAGACCGGAATCACGGCGCTCGGCTCCGGGATCATGAGCAGCCGGCGCAGGGACGTGCCCTTGAAATAGCCGCCGGTCGCGGCCACGGCCATGTACTCGGGCAGTCGGTCTCCGTCGGCCGGGCCGCCGCCGAAAAGGTCGAGGATATCCTGTTTCGAGACGATGCGCGAAAGTCCGGGATGCCGGGAGAGCTCGTCGTGGTCACGGGCCGACAGGTCGTAGAGCCCGGCATAGTGGGCGCACCAGTTGCTGGTCACGGACAGGCCGTCCAAGTTTTCCAGGTCGATGGGCGTCTTGGCCGGCACAAGTTCGCCCGTGCCCACCAGCGCGGTGGTCATGCCGGACGCCGCGGCGAAGCGGGCCGCCTCGGCGAACGCGCCGGCCACGTGTTCCCGGCGCTCCTCGGGGGCAAGCGGGCTGTAGCGGCAGGAATAGTACTGCTGGGAATAGGACAGGAAGGCGAACCCCGGCTCGTAGCGGTCGATCAGGTCCAGGGCCGTGTCCGTAACCCAGGCGTTGCTGCCCCGGTCGCGGTCGCCGGGAAAGGGATGGCGGTCGAGGAGCCCTTTGACCATTTCGGTCGCGGGCGCGTCCGACTCGGTCGGCCGGCCGCTACGCAAGTCCACCACCTGCTGCCATTGCCGCGCGTCGAGAATGGCCAGACTCATGCCGTCGCCTCCTTGATGTTCCAGGCCATATGGGAGCCGCACAGGGCGATGCGCGCACCGCAGGACGGACAGAGGTCGCCATGGCAGTGGAAGGTGTCGAGCTTGTCCCCGCCGCAGCCCAGGCTATGGCGTTCGATGACCACCGCGCCGCAGGACGGACAATGGGTGTTGACCCAGCGCGAACCGATGAAGTTATGGAAATAGACGTAGTCGAGCCGGCGGCCGCAGTCCTCGATCTTGGCACTGATAGCCTCGATGCTGGGGTAGTCCTCGCGCTGCATCTTGTACTCCGGCAGCAGGCGAAACACGTGCCAGGGGATGTCGCGGCGGATATCGGCCAGAAAGGCGGCCATGGCATCGAGCTCGTGATCGTTTATGCCTTCGATGACGGGCGTGGTCACCTCCACGTGGACCTTTCGCGCCAGGGCCGCGATGTTGCGCAGGATCGGCTCGGCGTCGGGCACGCCCAGGAATTCCTGGCAGAAATCCGGCGACAGGCCCTTGAGGCTCACGTTGACGAAGGAAAAGACCCTTGCCAGCCGCTCGGCCGCCTCCACGGTGGCGTAGCCGTTGGTCAGGCAGCCCATGGGCATGCCTACGGCCCTGGCCTCCCGGGCCACCTGTTCGAGGCTTGGCAACGAGACCGTGGGCTCGTTGACGGAAAAGACGATGGCGTGGCAGCCGTGCTTGCGGGCCTTGTCCACCAGCGCCTTGGGGGACAGTTCGAGCATGATGTCGGTCAGGCCGGCCGGATCGACCTTGACCACTTCGGCGTTGGAGCAATAGCGGCACTCGAAGTTGCAGCCGGCCGTGCCGATAATGAGGCAGCGCGCCCCGGGCCAGGCATGGTAAAAGGGCACGGTTTCCACCCGGGAGACGGCCGTGGCGCACCATCTGTCCGGAAAGCGCTCTTCCACGCCCGCTTCCCCGGCCCGATACATCCGGCAGTAGCCGTACCCCTCCGGTCCGAGCCGGCAGCGCCGCTCGCAATAGCCGCATTCCATGGCATCACTCCTTGCCGCGCCTGATGCGCGGCCGGATTATTATCGCAGCACCAAGGGCAGGTGGCGTCAAGCCCAGCCCCGGCCCAGAAACCAGATAAGAATCGCCGCAACGCCCAACAACGCATCGCCAGGCGTGAGCCGGACCCTGGCCCCGCGCGCCAGGGCACCGCCGGAAATGCCCCGCATTTCGAGGGACAGGGCCAGGTCCGTGGAACGCTTCACCTGGGCCAGGAAGACCGGCACGAAAAGCGGCAGAAAGTTTTTGGGGTTGACCAGCCGCTTCGGCGTAAAGCCCCGGCAGCGCTGTACGGTGACGACGTGCATGGCCAGGGAAAAGACGTTCGGGACCATGGTGGCCAGGGTGGAGACAAAAAGCACGGCCTTGCCCGGCAGATGCAGGCCGCGCAGGGACAGCAGCAGGTCGGAAAAGGTCGTCCATTTGACCACCAGGATGTCCGCCAGAACGAGCAAAAAAAGGCGCAGGGAAAAAACGGACAGCCAGGAGAGGCCAAGCCACACGCCCTCGCGCCAGGTGGGGGCCTTTTCCACGCCGCCAAGAAGGAAAATGACCAGCGACGTGGGCAGGGAGGCGGCAAAGACCACGAACATCACCCACACGCTTTTGTCCCAGTCCCCCGAGACGGCAAGGGCCCCGGCCAAAAGGACGATCAGCCCGAGCAGCACCCGCCAGTCCTGGCAATAAAAGGCATAGGCGGAGAGGGATACGGCAAAGACGCACTTGCCCAGGGCCGAGGCGTTTTTAAGCGTGGCGATCATGACTTGCGAGATGGGGGTTTGGGCCGTCGGAGACGACGTGACCGTTTTCGAGGCGCACCCAGCGCGTGGCGGCCATGGCCGCAAAGGCGTCCTCGTGGGTGGCGAAAAGGATGGCCCTGCCCTCCCCGGCCAGACGCCGGACGATGCCGGCCATATGGGCCATGTTGGCATCGTCGAGGCCGGTGGTGGGCTCGTCCAGGCACAATACGGCCGGCCCGGCCACGAGGATGGCGGCCAGACACAGCCGGCGCTTCTCGCCGAAGCTCAGGGAAAACGGCGCCCGCTCGGCCATGCCGGCAAGGCCGAGGTTCGCCAGGATATCCCCGCAGCGCCGGGACCGCTCCTCCCGGGGCACCCCCAGGTTGGCCAGCCAGTAGCCGCACTCGGCCTCCACGGTGTGGGCGAAAATCTGGTCCTCGGGATTTTGGAACATGAGCCCCACATCGCGCCCCGGGGTGAGCCCGGGCCCGAGACGCACCGCGCCGGAGTCCGGCCTGACAAGCCCCTTGGCCAGATGCAGCAGGGTCGATTTGCCGACGCCGTTGGCGCCGAGCAAGGCCACGGATTCGCCTGGCCGCACGGCTAGGTCGATGTCCCGCAGCACCGGCTCGCCTTTGGCGTAGCGGAAGGAAAGATTGGAAAAGACGACGGCCGGCTCCCCGGCGGCATCGATCGGCGCAAAGGGCGGCAGGTCCGCTGCCACGGCCGGATTGACGTGGGCGGCGCGGGCCTCGAAGGGTCCATCGGCCACCAGCCTGCCGTCGGCCACGGACAGCACGCGCTCGGCAAAGCCGGACAGCCGGGCCAGGTCGTGCTCGATGACCAGGACGATCCAGCCGTGGCAGCGGCACAAACGGCCCAGATGGTCGAAAAGTCGGTCCGCGGCGGCGGCGTCCAGGTAGCTCGTGGGTTCGTCGAGAAGCAGCACTTTGGGCTCCATGGCCAGCATGGACATGACGGCGGTCAGCTGCTTTTGGCCAAGGGAGAGCCGGGACACCGGCGCGTCGCGGTGCGCGCCGAAGGCGTAGCGGTCAAGGAGCGCGTCGGCCACGGCGGCGCAAGACGCCTCGTCCCGGCCGCGCACCCGCAGGGCCAGGGCCAGCTCCTCGTAGACCGTGCGGCAAAAAAGCTGGGCCTCGGGGTTCTGGCCGACCAGCCCGGCAAACCCGCACGGCGCGCCGTCCGCGCCATCCACGCCGTCGAAGCGCAGCATCCCCGTGGTCTCGCCGGCCAGGGCCAGCCGGTGCGCCCCGCACAGATGATAGCCCAGGGTGGATTTGCCCGCGCCGGAGGGGCCGACGATGCCCACCCGCTCACCCGGCGCGATGCGCAGGCTCACGTCGCAAAGGATGGGCCTGTCCGCGCCGGCCGGCACGAAGGAGACGTCACCCAGTTCAATCATGGCGCCAATCGCAGCATGGCCACGGCCTGAAGGCCGTTGACCCGTTTCCAGACCGTAAGCGCCAGCCACACGCCAAGGGCGTTGATGCCGAGCGAGGTGACCAGGGAGATGCCGAAAAGGACTTGCGAGGCCGTGGCCCAGGGCATGCCCATGGCCACCCGCACGACCATGGCGGCGCTTGGGCCGATGAGCCCGCCGACGAGTATGGCCACGTAGGTCCTTCCCCGCGGCATGGCGCTTTTCAGCCAGGTGAACAGCGCGTCGTACACCACGCCCTGGACGAGCGCGGGCACGAGCTTCAGGAAACCGGGGTCGCCCCCGGCCGCCGGCATAAAGACGGCGGCCAGGAGTCCCCAGGCCAGCTCATAGGCGATAAGCGTGCCGAAGCGGTCGAGCATCAGCCGCGTTATCACCATGAGCATGACCGAGACGACCATTTCGAGCCGCGCCACGGCGTGAATGGTCGTCAGTTGCAACGCGGTCTTGAAGACCATGCCCCAGCCGAAATCCAGCGCCACCATGGAGGCGAAGAAAACGATCTGGGCCGTGGTCAGACCGCGCTTTTTCAGAACTTGCATGACAGTTCCATGAAGAGCATCCGTCCGGGATTGAGCGTGTTGGGGTTGTGGGCGTCGACGTACTGGTGGTTCAGCAGGTTCTCGCCGGAAAGCGCCACGGTGAAGTTCTTGCCGTAGCCGCCGAGGAAATCCAGATTACGCCAGAGTTTGGCGTTGACCAGGGCGTGGGGCGGAATGATGTTGGCGTCGGAGTTGAGGTCGTCGCCGTACATGAGCCCCACGTACTGCACGGCAAACTTGGCGTTGACGTACTTGTTGAGCCAATTGAAGCCGGTATTGAACGAATTTTGCGGCACATAGGGCAACAGCTTGCCCACGAGATCGGGACGACCCGGGAAGTCGGCCACCCGGGAATCGTTGAAGGTGTAGTTGGCGAAGAGCGTGAACCGCTTGAGCACGTCGATATTTTGGAACTTGAAGGGGTCCCATTCGCCGTTGAGCTCCATGCCCCAGATCTGCACTTCGCCGATGTTCTGCTTCTGAAAGATGCCGGGAAGGACCGTCACGTAGGACTGGAAATCACGCCCCACGGAGAAGTAGCCCGATCCCGACAGGCGCACGTTCTCCAGCGGCTGCCAGTCCGAGCCGACTTCGTAGGTATCGAGCTTTTCCGGTCCGAGGGACGGATTGGAAATCTTGGAGCCGCCCTTCATCTTGCCCGTGCGGTACATGTCGTCGAGCAGGGGGGCGCGGAAGGCGTGGCCGTAGGACAGGTAGGCGCTCAGGTTGTCCAGGAAGAAGTATTTGACCGAAGCGCGGGGGCTCCAATCGTCCCAGGTATGATCGGGATAATACTCGGTGTACTTGCTGAGCTTGGCGATGTTCGTGTCGTAGTGGCCGTCGAAGGTCGTTGCGTTGTCGTAGCGCAGGCCGGCCAGGAAAATGAGTTTGTCGTCCAGGAACTTGAGCTGGTCCTGGGCAAAGAGGCCGTAGCTGCGGATCTTGCCGTAGTCCGTGGCGAAGAGGGGATCGGTGCGGTAATAATCCGTGCCGTCCATGATGCCGAGGCTGTAGTCGAAACCCACGGTGAAGGTGTTGAAACCCACGACTTTGGACAGGTTGGTGAGCAGGCCGTAGTTCTTGCGATCGACCTTGGAATCGGTGCGGCTGTAGCTGTCGAGGTCCGTGTAGTCCGACCAGGATTCATTGGTGCGGTCGTAATGCACATCCTGGAAATAGGCGTTTATCACCGTGGACCAGCCGCCCCAGGAGCCGGTGAATTTGCCCTGCCAGGCGTCGGTGTCGTAGCCGCGGTGCTTGCCGTCGTAGGCGAAGTATTCCGTGCCCTCGCCGGCCTTCTGGTTATCCTTGGTATACTGGAACTCAAGGTTGTTGTTTTCGTTGATGTCCCAGCCGGCCTTGATGTTGAGCGTCTTTTCCCGGATGAAGGAATCGACCGAAAAGGGCGTCTGCTCGTCGCTCGGCGTGGCCATGTAGCCGGGCGAATTGTGGTACCGGGCGGAGGCCCGCAGATAGAGGGCCCTGGGCTCCTCGGAGGTGCGCAGGGCGGCCACGCCCCGCACCTGCCAGTCGTTGTAGGTGCCGTAGGTGGTCGAAGCCGAGGCCGAGGCGACCTTGGTCGGCTTTTCGGTGATGATGTTGATGACGCCGCCCATGGCGTTGTTGCCGTAGATCGAGGCGGCCGGGCCTTTGAGGATCTCGATGCGCTTGATGTCCTCGAGGTTGATGCGGTTCCAGTTCACGTCGCCCATGTCGGAACTGTTCTGGGGCACGCCGTCGATGAGCACCAACGTGCGGCCCTGCTCGTTGCCGAGCCCCCGCAGCGACACCACCGATTTGAAGCTGAACACCCCGCTTGGCCGCTCCACGTGGGCGCCCGAGATGTAGGAAAGGGCCTCGTCCACGGTCTGGACCGGCATTTCCTTGAGCTCCCGCCTGGTGATGACGGCGACGCGGCCGGGCACGTCCTTCATCGGCTGCTCGGTGCGCGTGGCCGTGACCACCATGTCGTTCATCCGGGTGTCCGCCTCCCCCGACTGCTGCCCGGCGGACAACGACGGCGCCAGACACACGCCCGCAAACAGTACCATGACCATGAAACGCTTCATGTTCCCCCCGTGATCGGCCCGCATCCGCAAGCCCGTTTAATCCTTGCCATCACCGAACGACGCAGCGCACCGTCCGGCCCCTCTCCCCTCCGCGCGGCCCCGGCCGACCGGCCCTGTATGCCGGCAGCCGACCGCTTTTGTTTGCCGCCGATCGAGCCCCATGTCGCGGGATGCCCCGCACCCGCCACTCTCCATCCACGGCTACGAAACCTTGTGAACAAAAGCCTGACGCACTGACGACTGCCATGCCTACTATCACGATTATTTCAATATGCATGACAGTAATGTCTGTTCAAAAAAACAGACGTTATAGCCCGGATTACCTCTCAATGATGAAAGGAATAAAACAGCATTGCAGCAGCATATCTTGACATTGGCAGTCCCTTAGGTGAAGGTTTCCAAAATAGCAATAGTACACGATTTTTAAATAATCGTGATACTTCAACGTGTTTTCCATTCAACTGGATGGATCATCGTCTTTCCCGCGCAGTACGCTATGGAACACTCTACCGGACACATCCTCCACGACATGGAGCAAGACGCCGCCTTCCTGGATGCGGGGCCGGTCATCTGCGAGCAGTGCAGCCTGGAGGAACTGGAAATCATCAGGTGCACGCTGTTCGATGCGGCCACGGACAAACCGCGCCGCAACGAAGCGCCCTGGATATGGCTCACTCTGTCGCTTGGGCTGCATGCCGTGTTGCTGGTGTCCCTGGCCGCCGCCGGCGTGTTCACCCTCACCCACGAAGATCGGCCGCTCGAAACCGTGGTCGAACTCAATCTCGGCGGCCTGGCCGGCCCGGGCGGTTCCGGCGGGAACGGGCAACTGCCCGGCGGCGGCGATGGCCGGCCGGCCGGAGGAACGGCTACGCAGCCGGCCGCTCCGGAGCCACCGGCAATGGCGCCGCCGGAGGAACCGAGTCCCCCGCCCGAACCGGCCGCCCCGCCACAGCAGGCCGCGCCCGTGCCCTCTCTAAAAAAAGCGCCGACGCCTCCCACGCCACAACCGGCACCGGCCGTCGCGCCCAAAGCCAAGCCGGAACCGACGCCCAAGGCGCGGCCGGAAACCAAGCCGGCCGCCAGACGCCCGCCCCGCCCCAGCGCGCGCCAGGTGCGGCCGGAACCGACGCCGGCAGCCGCGCCGGTCGTGGCCGCAACAGGCGGACAGGGCCAGGGAGCAGGTCTGGGAAGCGGAGAAGGCGCGCCGGGCATCGGCGGCCAGGAAGGGGGCAAGGGACCGGGCCATGGCCCGGGAACGGGAGGCTCCGGCGGCGCGGGACCCGGCGGCGGGGGCGGCGGCGAATACGTGGGCGCGTTCGGCACGGGCGACGGCCCGATATTTCGGCATCGCACCCTGCCCCGTTATCCCGGCAACGCCAGGATCGACGGCGAGGAAGGCTCGGTGGTGCTGCGCCTTTTCATCAACGCGGCCGGTGAACTGCAAAACGCCGAAGTGGTCCGGCAGACCAGCCTGGATTTCGCCCGTTCGGCGCTCGTGGCGGTCAGGGCCTCAACCTTCTTCCCGGCCAAACGTGACGGCCATCCCGTGCCCTGCCGCGCCTTGCTGACCATCCGGTTCAAGCTGGACTGACCCACCCCCGACAATGTCGCCGTGCGGGCAAGGCCAAACGTGCCCGCGCGCCAGACCGACACGTTCCCACGGTCAAGACAGGCGCAAGAGCCTGCGCGCCGTGGCGCTCCCGCCCCCCGGAGCGCCGTTGCGGCGGCGGCCATGTTCAGGATTTTATACCCGCCCCTTGGCAGGCGGCGAGAATCCCGGGCCCCGGTCCGGCCGGAAAACCGGTCGCTCCAAACGCGGCGGTCTCCCCGGAACGGCCCGGAAAGGCCCGGAAACGCCCGACCGGCGGCGACAGGCCCACGACCAAAATGAAAAAGGCTTTCCGGGAGCCACCCGAAAAGCCTTTTTCCAAAAAGTGTTGTTGAGAGGAAGGATATTTTCTTTCTAGCAGGCTCCGTGCCAGGATACGCAATCCGGCGCGCCAAACATTTTTTAATTTATTTTACAGCATGTTATAATCAAATCCCGACAACATGCCGGCGAAGACGGTCCCCAGGCGGGTACAAAATTCTGTACCTCGCCAAAAATGTCTTTGAAAGCGGGACAAGGATTTGTACCCGGCGCGATCGCCCCCGCCAAACACCTCCCGCATCGCTCGCGCGCCCTGCCGCATTGCCCCGCCGCAACGCCCGCCCTGGCAAGGAAGACCCACGTTGCCCCTTGCCCCCGAAGCCCTGGCCGCCTATATCTCTGCGTCACGAAATCGTCATAACGTCGAGATGATTTCGCCACACAAGGATCACCTATGGCCAACCGCTCCATCCGCTTGCATTTTCTCCTCTGGACCTGGGGATTTTTCCTGCTGGTCCTGTGCGGGGTCTTCATCTTCGTCACGAACCGGGCCGAAAGGGCCCTGGTGGAGGAGGCGGAGCAACGGGCCAAAGCCTCCCTGGACATGGTCACCTTCCTGCTGGCCCGGGAGCCGGACCTGGGGACCGAGTCCGGACTGGCCCATTTCGCCGATACCCTCGGCATGCACCTGGGCCTTCGCCTCACCTACATCGTTTCCGGCCGGGTCGTGGCCGATTCGGCCGTGCATGCCGAAGGTGTGGCCGCCATGGAGGACCACGCCGGCCGGCCCGAGGTCCGGGCGGCGAAGGCCGGCGGTGTCGGACAGGATGTGCGCAAAAGCCAGACGCTGGGCCGCGACATGGTCTACGTGGCCAAGGCCTATGCCGGCGGCAACGGCGTGCCGGCGGGCATTTTGCGGCTGGCCTTGCCGGTGT
This sequence comes from Solidesulfovibrio sp. C21, assembly GCF_047785625.1. NCBI lineage: Bacteria > Pseudomonadati > Thermodesulfobacteriota > Desulfovibrionia > Desulfovibrionales > Desulfovibrionaceae > Solidesulfovibrio > Solidesulfovibrio sp. C21. The sequence continues at coordinate 14,707 of NZ_JBLODY010000062.1, read as the reverse complement.
CGGCCCTTGGCGGGGAACTGTCGCGGTTTCGCGACGGGCTGCTGGCCGTGCTGGCCCTGGTGTTTCTGGCCGGGGGCGTATCCGCTTTCGGTCTGGCCCGGAGCATGTCTCGCTCCATCGGCGAAATCGCCGACGTGGTCGCGGCCGTGGGCCGGGGACACTACGACCGGCGCATCCACATCGTCCCGGCCCGGGATTTCGCGCCGCTGGCCGGAGCCATCAACGTGCTGGCCGAGCGCATCGGCGACCATGTCCGGGAAATCGAGGAACACCGCCAGCGCCAGGAAGCGGTGTTCGAGAGCATGGCCGAAGGGGTGGCCATCCTGGATGCCGACGAGCGCATCGTGGCCGCCAACCGCGCCCTGCGGGAGATGTTTCCCAAAAAGGCCGATCTCGTCGGCCGCTCGCCCCTCGAGGCCGGTATGCCGCTGTGCGTGGAGCGCGCCCTGGCCGCCTTCGCCCCGGAGGGCGGCGCGGCGCAGCGCGTGGGCCGCTTCGAGCTGCAAAACGCCAGAGTGACCGAGGTGACCGTGGCGGCGCTGCCCGGCGAAGCGCATACGTCCGGACGCGTGGTCACCTTTCACGACGTGACCGAGGCCGCGACCATGGACCGCATTTTCCGCGACTTCGTCATCGACGCCTCCCACAACCTGCGCACTCCCCTGACCAAGGTGCGCGGCTTCGCCGAGACGGCGCTCACCATGCTCACCAACCGGACGCCCGACGCGCCGACCGGGGCGCAGGGAACGGATGCGGCGGCGCAAGCGGCCCCGGCCAAGGCGCTCGACGCGGTGGTCCGCGCCGCCGACGACATGAAGACCATCATCGATGACCTTCTGGCCGCCGCCCGCGACCGCTATGCCGCCGCCAGGGCCGCCGCGGCCAGCGACGCGCTGTCCGCCCTCAAGCAGGCGCTGGCGACCCATGCGCCGCTGTTCCGGGCCAAGAAAGTAACGGCGCGGCTGGAGAATGCGCCGACCGGGGCCTTCCCCGTGCTGGCCGGACACGAGGCCATGGTGCGGGCTTTCGGCTCGCTGCTGTCCCAGACGCCGGACGCGGTGGAAGTGGCCGTCAGCGTGACGCGGGAGCAGGACTGTGTGGAAGTGCGTTTCAGGGGTCCGGCCAATCTCGACCTTGTCCTGCCCGTGGCGGAGCTGTCTCCCTACGGCGGGGAAGCGTTGCTCGACGGGGCCATCCGGGTGGTGCGCCTGCCCCTGGCCGGCGTGAAGCAGCGCGATTTCGGGAAACCGGCCTGACGCACGGTTTCCCCCTACAAGCAGCCAAAAAGCGGAGACGCCATGGGGTTCAGCCTGTTTCCCAGGTCCGTGAAATTCTACGACCTGTTTGCCGAGCAGCACCGTAAACTCGTCAAGGCGGCGATCATCCTCGACGAACTGTTCACCACCTTCGACGACGTGGAAGATCGCTGCCGGCGCATCACCATCATCGAGTCCGAGGGCAACACCATCAGCCGGCGCATCGCCAAGGAACTCTCGCTTACCTTCATTACGCCCATCGACCGCGAGGACATCCACGAGATCAACCTCACCCAGGAAGACATCCTGAACCTCATCAAGGCCATCGCCTCGCGGGTGGGGCTTTTCGGTTTCGACCGCATCCGTTATCCCGCCCGGCGCATCATCACCAACCTGCGGACCATGATCGAGGAAATCGGGACCGTGCTCGTGCACATGCGCCAGAACAAGCAGGCCGAGCAGCAGTTCCTCAAGATCGAAGGCCTCAAGCACGAGTGCGAGACCCTGATCATGGTCGGCATAGGCGAACTGTACGACGGCGGGGAGGAGTGCGCCGGCTATCAGACCATTCTCGAAATCGTCAAATGGAAGCACCTGTTTGACCGCATCGAGGCGGCCGTCGAGCGCACCGAATCCCTCTCCGACGTGCTCGAAGGCGTGGTGCTCAAGAATGCCTGATATTCCCGTACTGCTCGTGGCGGTGGTCGCCATCGCGTTGCTCTTCGACTTCACCAACGGTGCCCACGACAGCGCCAACGCCATCGCCACGGTTGTTTCCACCAAGGTGCTTTCGCCACTGACCGCCGTGTGCATGGCCGGCGTCCTGAACCTGCTGGGCGCGTTTCTGGGCACGGCCGTGGCCCATACCATGGGCAGCGGCATCGTACGGCCCGAGGTGATGTCCGGCAGCCAGGGCGTGGTCCTGGCCGCGCTCATGGGGGCCATCCTCTGGAATATTCTCACCTGGTACTGGGGGCTGCCCTCGTCGTCCTCCCACGCCCTGGTCGGCGGGCTCATCGGCGCGGCCGTGGCCTACGGCGGCTGGGATACGCCAAGCTACGGCTCCATCGCCCACAAGGTCCTGCTGCCGCTGGTGCTCTCGCCCCTGGCCGGCTTCGGAGCCGGCTACCTGCTTATGGTGCTCTTGTCGTGGCTGGTGCGCCGCAGCACGCCGCATCGGGTCAACGGGGTATTCAAGAAGCTGCAAATCCTGTCCTCGGCCTTCATGGCCACAAGCCACGGCCTAAACGACGCCCAGAAAACCATGGGCATCATCACCCTGGCCCTGTTCCTGGGCGGAACGATTCCGGAAATGACGGTGCCCTTCTGGGTCAAGCTCGCCTGCGCCGCGTCCATGGGCCTCGGCACGGCCTCCGGCGGCTGGAAGATCGTCAAGACCATGGGGCACAAGATCTTCAAGCTCGAGCCCATTCACGGCTTTGCCGCGGAAACGGCGGCGGCCATGGTCATCAGCGGGGCCTCGGCCCTGGGCGCGCCCATCTCCACAACCCACACCATCTCCACCACGGTCATCGGCGTGGGCGCGTCCAAACGCCTGTCCGCCGTGCGCTGGGGCATAGCCGGCCGGCTGGTCGTGGCCTGGGTCATGACCATCCCGGCGGCGGCCCTGGCCTCGGCGACCTGCTACTGGCTGCTGTCCATCACCGGCATCGCCCGGTAATGGCGAAAAAAGGAACCGGGGGGAAACCTTTCTGAAGAAAGGTTCTCCCCCCGGGCCCCCTTCCAAAGACTTCTAACGATAACAATATGTTATCGTCCACACACCATCCTAGTTAAAAAATTTAGGAAAGGGAGAGCGCGAGAGGGGAGAACCCTTTTTAAAGGGTTTCCCCTCTCGCACTGTTCCCCTCCTCTTCTCTTAACGCGCCAGCATGGCCCGCAGGATATCGGCGCAGCTTTCGGCGTTGTGGCTGGCTCGGAAGACGTATTCCACGAAGCGGATGATCCGGTAGACGGCCCCGAAATCCATGTCCGAGGCGTAGGCGGCGGCGATCAGGCCGCGCTTGGCCTTGACCACCTTCAGATGCTGTTGGCGCACGGCCTGGATATTGGCCTTGATGGCGCCGCGATCGCCACGGCCATGGAGAATGCCGTCCATGGTCGCGGAAAGCGCCGCATGCAGCAGAACCACGGTCTCGGCCGCCTCGGCGACGCTGATCGTCAGGGCATCGGCCAGGGCCGCGGGGACTTCGAGGGGGGACAAGGCGAGCCAGGTCGTGGCTTCCTGGACAGCGTCGAGGATATTGTCCTGGCGGCGCGTGTAGTCCAGGAAGAGCGTCTTGTCGACGACCATGAGCCAGGCGACGGGCAGGTGGTTGCGGATGCGGCGTTTGACCTTGTCGGCCTCGGCCTCGAGGGTGTCGATCTCGCCGGTCAGGACGCGAAACCCCTTGTCCGGGCGCTTGGTGATGGCGTGCTTGAGGGCTTCGCTTAAAAGGGACATCCCCCAGGCCACGGGCCGGTAATGGTCGAGCAGGCCTGTCAGGTATTCTTGGCGGCGTGGAGAAAGAAAATGGAGCGGAGCGGGCAGCATGGAAATCTCCTTGCACGGGGCGACATGCCTCCGCCCTGAAAATGCCAGAAAAAGGCCATGTTGCAAAGCCGTCCCGGGCCTGCCTCCGTGAAAACGCCCCCCCGGGGCCTGGGACGGCGGCGCGGCGCAGCATCGGGAAGTTCCCGGCGCGGGGCTGGGTGGCGGCCCGGATGGCCCGCATCTTGCCGTGATCCCCGTCCCCTCGCCTCCTTCCGGCGACGCGGGTCGGACCAGGCCCTAGCCCAGCTGCACGAAATTGGCCGCCGCCGGGCTTAACTCCCCACGCCGCCAGCACAAGTGCATACGCACGTCCTCCATGTCGCTGTCCACGAGCTTTTTATAGACCACTTCGGCCGGGCGGCAGGTCGGGATATTGTAGACCATGGCCACCCCCAGCTTCGCCTCCACCAAAGCCACCGCGCAGGGAGCGCTGTCGGCGCACTCCCGAATGGTCGGCGTGAAGTCGGCCTTCTGGCAGGCCTGGATCATCCTGCGCTGCAGGTTGTGCGCCGGGTGGTCGGTGGCCACGATAAAAGGCTGATGCATGGCCTGGGCAAGGGTGACCGTGCGGCAGGACGCCAGGGCATTGGAGCGATGTACGGCCAAGACCATCGAGGGACTCGCGATCGGGCAGGATTCAAAGGCTTCATCTATCACTTCCCCGTCGCTGCAGATCAGATCCAGGGAATCCGAATGCAACTTGTCCAAGAGCTCGCCGATGAGCATTTCCCGCAGCACCAGCTCGACGTGCGGAAACCGCTCGTGAAACAGACGGATCATGCGTTTGAGGTCACACAGAATCGCTGTCGTCACAAAGCCGATGGTCAAGCGGCCCTGCTCGCCCTGCGCTGATCGCTTGGCGGCCTGACAGGCCAATTCCATTTGCTCCTGCACGCGAACGGCTTCCTGATAAAACGCGCGTCCCGCAGCCGTAAGTCTTACCGTGCGTGTCGTTCGTTCGAACAAGACAACGCCAAGAACCTCCTCAAGTTGTTTTATCGTGTGGGTTAATGATGGCTGCGTAATATGGAGTTCATTTGCCGCACGATTAAAATGCAAATGACGCGCAACGGCGATGAAGCAGCGCAGTTGACGAAAGTCAAACATCGCAACCTCCGTGATCCTCTATTTTATGTGCATTTTTTCACAATCAAATAGACAAAAAATCCCCTCGTAAAACGGTTTCCTTCCCCGCAGCCCCCGAAAAAGCGCCTCCGGTCAACTGCGGATTTCCCAATACCCAAGGGTTTCCGCGATACGCCCGGGGGCAAAAACACACAAGACCTTGCGCCGCCCGCTGGCGTGGACCTGTTGCCGCGCGCCTCTCCGAACTTCCATACTCCTGCCCCCCCGAAAGACGGCTGCACCTTGGCAAAGGTGCGCTCGTCGGCAATTCATAGAATGAATCTATCAATAACAATAAAACAATTAATAATGTTCGTGAATAAATCACTACCACACAAAGTATAGGACTGCAATAAACAATTCATGATAGCACTTTTACACCAATGGCTAAGGACAAACCTGGAGTGTGTGCGTTTCTAGAGAAGCATCCGTGCGTATAGAACGGCTTTTTTATCACGAAATCACGAGAGCAACCTGCATATTGGCTTTCGCCATGGAGGCATCAGCAAGGATGAAAACAGTCATTGTTTACAAGTGGGCCAGGGATGCCAAGGACGCGGCCGTCAGGAACGACGGCTCCGTGGATTGGCGCAACGCGAAGATGAGCCCGGGAGAGGACGATTTCGCCGCGCTCGAGGCCGCCAAAGCCATTGCGGACGGCGGGGAAATCGTCGGCCTGACCATCGGCGACGGCGACGCCAGCTGGGTCCTGGCGCGCGGCGTGAAGCAGGCCGTCTCGATCACCGACGCGCCCAACCTCGTGGACAATGCGGCCACGGCGGCGGTCATCGCCGCCGCTGTCAGGAAGATCGGCGACGTGGACATCGTCACGATCGGGGACTCCGAGGAATACGCCGGCGTCCCGGTGGCCCTCGCCGGCCTGCTGGGCTGGCCGGCCGTGGCCCACGTCGACAGCGCCAGCGCCGCCGACGGGCGCGTGCGCATCACCCGCAAGCTGGGCAAGGACGTGCAGACCATAAGCCTTGCCGCCCCGGCCGTCGTCGCGGTCAGCGCCGCATCCCCCGAGAAAAAGGCTCCCGGAATGAAAGAGCAGCTGATGGCCCGCAAGCGCCCCATCGGCAAGCTGACCCTCGCCGAAATCAGCGCCGGCAGCGCCGAGGCGGTTGCGAGCCGGGCCACAAGACTGCCCGAAACCACCGCCGCCCGCCTCTTCGGGGGCGAGCCCCCCGCAGCTGCCGCGCAGCTCGTCGACGCCCTGCGGGGCGAGGGGGTCTTGTAGCATGCCGGAGACTTACGCGGACAACGAGAAAGGAGAGGCCCAATGAACGAGGCATGGATCATCGTGACAGAGGAAAAGCCCACGCCCGCCCTGGTGGCCGCGGCCAAGGGACTGGGAGGGAAGGTCATCGCGGCCGTGGTCGGACCGCGCGCCCTGGCCGAGGCCGTCGCGGTCGCCGGCCCCGACGCGGTGAAGTGGATCGAGACGGAACAGGGGCGTCCGGCCGAGGCCTACGCCGGCTCGGTCGCCCGACTTATCGCGGCCGACGCGCCCAGAGCGGTCGTCGCCAACGCCTCCGCCGCGGGCCGCGTCCTTGCCGGCGCGACCGCGGCGAAGCTCGGCGCAGCCATGGTCCCGCGCGGCCTGAAGCTGTCGGCCGACGGCGAGGACACCCTCGTGGAACGCGCGGACCTGGACGGCAGGGTCATCGAGACGATCGCCTCCGCCGGGCCCGTGGTCACCTTCTATGCCGGAGACGACGTCGCGCAGCCCCCCTGCCCCCCGGCTCCCATCGAGACGGTCGCCGCGACTGGCGTCGCCGACATCACGCTCGAGAAGATCGAACCGGCCGCCGGGGCCGATGCGGGCATCACCAAGGCCAGCGTGGTCGTCTCGGTCGGACGCGGCCTGAAGAAAAAGGACGACCTGACGCTCATCCAGGGCCTGGCCACGGCCCTCGGTGCCGAAATCGGCTGCAGCATGCCCGTGGCCGACGACCTGGGCTGGGTCGAAAAGGAGCGCTATGTGGGCCGGTCCGGCCAGCATATCACGCCCCGACTCTACATCGCCGTCGGCATCCAGGGGGCCCCGCAGCATCTGGAAGGCATCCGGGGGACCAAGGTCATCGTTGGCATCAACAACGACCCCGACGCGCCGATTTTCAAGGCCGCCGACTTCGGCATCGTGGGCGACCTCTACGAGGTTGTCCCCGCCTTGCAAGCGGCCCTTGGCAAATAACGCCCAGTCAAACCAAGCCAGGAGGAGATGTGACATGGCTCAAGAGTTCGATTCCCACTACGACGTCATCGTGATCGGCGGCGGCGGCTCGGGCCTGTCGACCGCCGTGCAGGCCGCCAAGAACGGCCTGACCTGCGCCGTGCTCGAAAAAGAAGAGCAGCTCGGCGGCAGTTCGGCCTTTGCCGAAGGCCACGCGGCCTTCGAGTCCGACGAGCAGAAAAAGCGCGGCATCACCGTCACCAAGCAGGAAGCCTACACCGCCTACATCGACTACTCGCACTGGCGCTGCGATTCGGCGCTGGTGAACCGATTCGTCGAGAACGCCGCCACCACCATCACGAAGATGCGCGACGAGGTGGGAGCCGTCTATGAGGACGTCACCATCACCGCGCCCGAGCAGCCCGGCGAACTCGTCACCTGGCACCTGCCCGAAGGCGAGGTCGCGCATCTGCTCGAGCTGCTCGAAGCGGACGCCCGCCGCCGTGGCGTCGACATCTTCCTGTCCACCCCCGCAACCAGGATTCTGCGGGGCGAGGACGGCAAGATCAAAGGCGTGGTCGCCAAGGACGCCGACGGCGAGACCGTCAGGCTCGGGGCCAGGGCCGTCGTGGTCGGCTCCGGCGGCTACGCCGCCAATCCCGCGCTGATCAACAAGTACGGCAAGTTCAAGATCGGCGAGCACGTCATCAACGCCGGCGGGAAAGGGAACACCGGCGACGGCCTCAAGATGATGCAGGAGGTCGGCGCCGTCGAGAACTCCAATATCGGCACCATGGTGTTCTTTCCCCTGATGCGTGACAAAACCGTCACCAGCCATGTCAACAACGCCGGCATGCAGCCCTCTTTATGGGTCGACAAGTACGGCCGGCGCTTCACCAACGAAACCGTGGGCCTCAACTTCGGCAATGCCGGCGACCTCATGGTGGGCCTGCCGGACGCGATGTTCTGGTGCATCCTCGACCAGGACTACATCGATATGCTGGTCAACAAGGGCAACTTTGTCGGCCTTGGCATCTACGTCCGCAACTACGAAAAACTGATCCATCTGCCCGGGGAACTCGAGGCTGACGCCGCAAATAGCAGCTGCACCAACGTCCACAAGGGAGAGACCCTCGAGGCGCTGGCCGGCAAGATCGGTGTCGCTCCAGAGGTGCTGCGCTCGGAAGTCGGGGAGTACAACGGCTACGTCAGTGCCGGCGAGGACAAGAAGTACCGCAAGGACCCGAAGTATCTCTTTCCCTGCAATCGTGGCCCCTTTTACGCCATCAAGATGGAACCCGGCATCATGGTCAGCGTCGGCGCCATCAAGATCAATGAATACATGCAGGTCCTCGACGCCAATGGTGGGGTCATTCCAGGCCTCTACAGCGTCGGTTGCGATGCGGGCGGCCTGTTCGGCGAAAGCTACCAACTGACGATTCCGGGCTCGGCCAACGGCTTCGCCCTGACGTCGGGCTGGCTGTCGGCCGACGACATCGCCGAGAAAGTCAACGCCGGCGCACTCTGATTCCGTATTCGTTTGAAAGCCGGGCCGCTCGAAACCGGGCGGCCCGGCCCACCCGTTCCAATGACGGTTTTGGGGGAGAGAAACCTGATGGCTGAAGAAGCACTCGAGGTCGATGCCGACGTCATCGTGATCGGCGGCGGCGTGGCCGGCACCGTCTGCGCCCACCAACTGGCGCAAGCGGGCAAGCAAGTCATTTTGATCGAACGCGGCGGGCAGCCCGGCGCAAAGAACCTCTCGGGAGGGATCTTCTACTGCCGCGTGATGGAACAGGTCTTCCCGGATTTTGTCGGAGAGGCCCCGGTGGAGCGTCGCATCACGCGCAATGTGCTCTCCTTCCTCAATCCGACGTCGCACTTCAATGTCGACTACTGGGATCAGCGCCTGGGCGATCCCGTCAACGCGGTGACCGTGCTGCGGGCCAAGCTGGACGCCTGGTTGGCGGAACAATGCGAGGATGCCGGCGTCATGGTGATGCCGGGCATCCGGGTCGACAGCCTGCTGTTCGAAAACGGGCAGGTGGTCGGCGTCAAGGCCGGCGAGGATGAACTCCACGCCCATGTGGTGGTCGCCGCCGACGGCGTCAATTCGTTTATCGCCCAGCAGGCCGGCATCCGCGCCAAGGAGCCAGCCCAAAACCTGGCCGTCGGCGTCAAAAGCGTGATCGGCCTGCCCGTCAAAGTCATCGAGGACCGCTTCAACGTCACCGGCAACGACGGGGTCGCCTACGCCCTCGTCGGCGACTGCACCCAAACGGCGGCGGGCGGCGGCTTTCTGTACACCAACAAGGAGTCGATCAGCGTCGGCGTGGTGCTGCGCCTCGACGACCTGGAGGCCAAGGGTCTCACGTCGAGCGAGGTGCACGACCACTTCCTGGGCCACCCGGCCATCGCGCCGCTTTTGCGCGACGGCGAGTTGCTGGAATACGGCTGCCATCTGACGATCGAAAACGGCCCGGCCATGGCCTCCCACGGCCTCGCCCGGCCGGGGCTGCTCATCATCGGCGACGCCGCCGGCTTCACGCTCAACACCGGCCTGACCATCCGCGGCATGGACCTGGCCGCCGGCTCCGGCATCGCCGCCGCCAAGACCATCGTCAAGGCGCTCGAACGCGGCAGCTACGGCCAGCAGGACATGGACGACTACACAAAGCAGCTGGACGCCACGTTCGTCGGCGCCGACATGAAGACCTACGCCAAGGCGCCCAAGTTCCTGGAAGTGCCGCGGATGTACCAGGAATATGGCCTGCTGCTCACCGACATCTTCCACGACATCTACAGCTGCGACACCACGCCCCGCAAACACATCGCGGCAACGGCGGCCGGTGCGTTCAAGCGCTCGAAGGTCAAGCTGCTTACGGCCCTCGGGGACATGCTCAAGGCCGCCAGGGCGCTTTAGGGAGAAAGGACATGACGATCTTTGGAGATGTCACGCAACGTCTGGGGGGCAACACGTACGTCGTCGACGAGCAGTCGCACATAGAAGTCAACCAGGAGATCGCCCGAAAGACCGGCACGGGGAAATTGCTGGTCCGGGTGTGCCCCGCCCACGTCTATTCCGAAAACGAGGACGGCACCATCGGCGTTTTGTTCGCGGCCTGTCTGGAATGCGGCACCTGCTTGGCCGTGGCCAGCCCCGGCGCGCTCACTTGGCATTACCCGAACGGCGGGTTCGGCATCGCCTTCCGCGAAGGCTGAACCGCCATGACGGCAAGGGGAGATACGACACAGCTTGCAGGCGCATGACGCCTTGGATTCCGCTTCGAAATTTAAACGCCGCCGGATCAGGGGACCATTGCGGCAACAAGCCTGTCGTGAGGGAAGCGGAAGACGGCTTGTTCCCTATTGCGGGAAAACACTGGAGGGATTGTATGAAACGGGCATGTTTTCTTTTTCTTGTGGGGTATGCTCTATCCTGCGGCTTGGCGTTTGCCAGTAGCGGGCACTATGTCAATGGCGTCGAAGGGATCAAAGCAGCCACATTGCCTCCCGAAGGGTTTTACGTCAGAGAGTATTCTGTATATTACAACGCGCCTGAGTACCGGGACAAGAACAATAAAATTGTCAACAACGACTTCAAGCTCAATGTTTATTGCCAAGTCACGCGTCTCATATACTCATCGAATATTGCGGTGCTTGGCGGCAATCTCCTCTTCGATGCCGTGATACCGTTTCAGTATACCGACAATTCCTTCAAGACAGGGCAATCCTCCCCGCGCTCCAGTGAGGACATGTTCGGCCTTGGCGACATCCTGATTGAACCCCTGCTCCTCAGTTGGCATGGTGACAGGTATGACGCCGCCATTGGAGCAGGCCTGTACATTCCGACCGGTTATTTCAGCAAGAATCATCCGGCAAGTCCCGGCAAAGGCTTTTATACGATGATGTTCACCGCGGGCGGGACCGTTTATTTCGACCAGGAAAGGACCTGGAGCGCATCCATTCTGTCCCGGTACGAAGTGAACACACAGCAAAACGAAACGAACATTACCCCTGGCAATGACTTTCATTTTGAGTGGGGTGTCGGAAAAACCTTCAACAAGACCATGACGGTCGGCGCTGCGGGCTACTGTTCATGGCAGACGACCGATGATAGCGGCAGCGGCGCAACGGATGATCGCACGACGATCTATGGCATCGGGCCGGAAGTCGCCTTTGACATCCCGGCGTACACCACTTCTGTTTCCCTGCGCTTCATAAAGGAATTCTCCGGACAAAACAGTTCGCAAGGCAGCATTGGCACGTTGACGCTGACGAAACGATTCTAGGGATTTTGTCCAGCCGGTGTTTCCCGGCCCGATCCCTTGGAGAAAATGAGTTGAGGATACGGCGTCGCCGACTCCCTGCCGCGCCGCGCACGCTTCGAATGCGGCGCGGACGCGGCTCCGACGCGAAAGCCGCATCGCGCATGCCGCACCGCAGCCTTGGAGCAGGCGGCAAAAAATTGAAGCATCGAACACAAAATGGGCTGTCGCAAAAGCGACAGCCCATTGCAATTGCGGCAGCCCGAGGCTGGCCTTACCCCAAACGCAAAGCCGCATGAGCACGTGCCAAATAAGGCGCAAATCAGTGCCGAATCACGCGCCGCCTTACGCTACTTCCCCCCACCGGAATGGCCTCCAGCCTTTTTGGCGCTTGCCGCATCGGCAAAGCCATAGCCGCACACGCCGCCGCACCGGGTTACGTCGTTGATGTCCTTCTGGTCGAGGGGAAAAAGCCGGCAGGCTTTGGGCCGGCATTTGCCGTACACGCGGCACAAACGGTCCTTTGTCAGCATCGGGCAAGCGATGGTAAAATGGCAGCACGTCCCGCACTGGTGGCATTCCCCCTGGCGGACGCGCAGTTGCCGGGCCACATAGCCCTTGCGGAAATGCACAGCGAAAAGACGTCTGACCTTGCCGATGAAAATACGTGCTCCGTGTCTGGTCATTACCATTGTCAATCCTTGGTGCCCCAATATCACAAATTTTGCCATCCAGCACTGACGGCACCATCGTCATCCATTCCACCGGGGCATGCCAACGGGAAACAGGGAGACCGGAAGGCAGCCCAACTTCCCCGCTTTCACGTGAGAGGATGGCAACGGATATCATTTCCGGTCGGGTGGGAAAACTGGAGTGCGGAACTTGGCTGGGATAGCCGGTTTTCGTTTGCGCGGGAAAAGTCTCGTTCCCAGCGTCACCTTGCGTCGCCTAAAAAGCGACACAAAATACCCCAATATGAATAAAAGGTCACGCCCGGCCATCAGGGGCGGAGCCCCAGTTTCCGGTAGGGATTGCCGAGGAAGAGACGGCAGGGGCGTCGGTGCCTTGGGGGAAAAAGGGACTTCGAGGAGCGCGCCGGCGGCGTCGGGGGGCGGCATTGTCCAAGTCGGTCAGGGCGGCCACACACGCCGCGCTATCTGGCCTCATTCGGATATCGATTCAATCGCCGCTATAACTTGGCGGCAATGCTCGCTCGTTTGGTCTGGGTCTCGTCACGGACCCCGCCCATGCCCTGAAATTCTGGTGCCCGAGGCCGGAATCGAACCGGCACGTCCCGAAGAACAAGGGATTTTAAGTCTCAAAAATCGCTCAATTTTCACCATACGTTTCCACAAATATTCAAATAATATCAGCTGGATGAGTACTTATGAATTTTCATGAAAACGCACGTTTTTCCAGACCGAGTGGAGCAAAATTGGAGCAAATTGGAGCAACATTTTTTGGCTCTTCGAGGCGCAATGTGCGGTTGCCCCGGCCTTGGCGAGAATGATTATCCAGCCTCGGGGTTGAACTCAGGGCCGGATGACCAGTTCACCCCGGGACTGTGCGGTCATCAGCAGGAAGGACGGTCCTGATTTTCCCGAAGGATGGTCAGCGCGTCAGGCAGGGCGTCAAGCACCTTCAAAAGGTTAGTCACGGCCCGACTGGTCAGGGCATCCCCCTTCTCGTATTTGGTAAACGCTTTCGGTCCGCCACCGATAAGGTCGCCGGCCGCCGCCTGGGTTAGACCCAGCTTTTTCCGGATGCGCTTTACCTGAGGACCATCCAACAGCCCCTCGCACTTCGCCTTCATGGCGTTTAGTGCCCGATCGGAGCCCTTCATGTCCGCACGGGTATAGAGACCTTCCCCACATTTCGGGCAATACCATCCAGGCATGGCGACAGTCATCGTCTGTCCCTTGTAGGAAAATTCCACCGGCCTCACGTCACGAACCATTTCGGTTCCATCTTCGTGGCACATGGGATTTGTTTCCATGTTATTTCTCCTTGAACGAGAGCAGATCAAAGGCCGAAATCCTTCAAGCCATAAATTTCACGTACAAAATCCCAGCGGATGACCCGCAGGTAAATAATACCAATCCCGAATGGCACCGTCACGCTGTAATCTGACGATCGATCAACCCTTCATTTGCGACCGTCTACTCCCCCCATGCTTGAATTCCTCATCTACCCTTAGCCATGCCTCAGCCAGCAAAAGTTTTGGGTAATTAAGCCAGAAATGCGCACCAAAATCTGCAAAGTAAGCGTCCCATGCTTCAATCTCAACGCTCGACACCCTTGGATGTTTATCAGAATACTCTAATGCCCTTAATACATCTTCACTACTTTCAAGCGGCAACCCCAATGACAAAAGTCGTTGTGCAACAAATGGGAAATATCCCATTTTATCTAGACACATATTTAAGTAAAAATTGTTTTGATTAAATATTTTTTTCTGCCTTATTTCCACAGGTGTTGGGACAATGCTACGTAATTCTCTTTTTACTTCATAGACACGTTGGATCATCCTTATTCTTCTTCGATACTCACCATGTCTACTTGGCAAGTCATGGTCGCGACAAAGACACTTGTTATTACCGTATTGCCTCCAAGGGATAGCGCGCCAACACAACTGGCACGTTAAGTGATGATGAATTTTATAACGAGGCGCACTCTCATCTCCATCAGAGAATACATTGCCATACGATTTCCTGTGAGGCTGCTTCTCTATTAAAAATCTTATGTTATCAATAAACTCAAGGAATCTAAATGTATGATTGTTTATAAAACACTCCATCAAGTTTTCACCATCTGAAATTTTCTCTACCGGGTCCCACTTTGGACAATGTTTCTTAGCCAACACGACTAGACTATAGTCCATATCCTCCCATGTAGTAGATCGACCTTTAGGCAACAAGACTCCTTCGATACTCCCCGCATCGCCAGCTATCTCTCCAAAATTCAAGACAATCGCTTCTGCGATGGCCTTCGATGCCAAAACAGTATTTTTCCCCATCAGGCATTCCGAAGGGTCAATGCATTTCAAATCATCATCTATCACAATAAATATCCATTATTTTAAGGATGTTAGTTCAAGTTGGAATTTTAACGGATGGAGGACTCCCCACTTATCCATGCAGAAATTGCGGTGTGCCCCTGAATTTCCAAGCACGTCCATAAATCTCACAACTATGGAGGAAGATGGAGTAGCCCCCAATTAGACCGGATACCCTGGCCAACCGAAGAGGTAGGGCTAGAGGTATGTCCAGACCTAGTGCTAACGAGTTTACCACGGTCGAGTTGGTGAACGAGGTCCAGCGTCGTCGCT
>NZ_JBLODY010000061.1:0-24912 GCF_047785625.1 Solidesulfovibrio sp. C21 | reverse complement strand
CGTTTTTCAAATGGCGGGAATCCGAAAACTACCGAATCGGTACTTGGCGCTTCGGGCGCGAATAGGAAACGGGCGGTTAGACTGCGTCAGCCGGCTTGACTTCGGGCCACATAGGAAAGACTTTCAACGGTTACAGAGCGTTACCATGAGAGCGCCTATCACCGTGAAAAGTTTTTGGGAGGGGAGAGCGCGAGAGGGGGACCCTTTTTTCCAAAAAGGGTCCCCCTCTCGCATCTTCCTCACCTCTCAACAGCTCAACGAACGCCGCGTTCGTTGAAGAACGAACTGTACTTCTGGTCGGTGCCCTTGATGTGGCCGACGAGCCAGTTTTTCAGGAAGTTCATGACCTCGTTGGTCAGTGCCACCTTGTTGGCCCGGAAGTCATTGCCGAAGGCGAGGACCTTGTCCACGAACTGCTCGTGCTCCTTGCGGTGGTTGAGGTAGCCCGGATACTTGTACTGCTCCATGAGCTTTTCCTCGAAACCGAAATGCTCCACCGCGTATTCTTCGAGTTCGCGCAGGATGCTTTCCACCTGACCCTTGCCCTTTCCGCTGCGCATGGCCTCGTGCAGGTCGCAGATCATCCGCACCAGCTTCTGGTGCTGGCTGTCGATTTCGTGGATGCCGACGGCCAGGGATTGGTCCCAGACGAGGATGGCGTCGCTGGCGGATTTGGACAGCGCGGCATGGGCAGGAGCAGAATGCGTGGACGCGGCTTTAGGCGCGGGTTTGGCCGGCGCATGGGGAAGGGCCTTGGCCGCGACCGAACGCCGGGGAGCGGGCAGCGACTTGGCGGCGGGGCGACCCGACGGCAGGGACGGCACCCTGGGGCTTGCGGCCACAGCACGCGGCGCGGCGGCCTTTTTCGGATGACTCGCGGTCGTATCGCCGGTCATGCGGCGAATGACGTCGTCAAGTTCGCCGGACAGGGCGGACAGCGCGGACAGGGCGGCGGTGGCGGTTTCCATGCCGTCGGCGGTCTCGCCGGCGATGCGGTTGACCTCTTCCACGGCCCGGTTGATCTCCTCGGAGGTGGCGGACTGTTCCTCCGAGGCCGTGGCGATGGAGGCGACTTGCGAGGCCGTGGCGTCAACGATGCCCACGATCTCGTCCATGAAACGGCCCGAGGCGGCGGCGGCGGTGGTGCTCTCCTCGATGCCCTGGGCGGCGGATTCCACGGCGGCGATGTTCTCGCGGGCCTGCCCCTGGATGGAGACCACGGCATCTCCCACTTCCTTGGTGGCGGTCATGGTCTTTTCGGCCAGTTTCCTGACCTCGTCGGCGACCACGGCGAAGCCGCGTCCGGCGTCCCCGGCCCTTGCCGCCTCGATGGCGGCGTTTAAGGCCAGGAGGTTGGTCTGGTCGGCGATGTCGGAAATGACGTTCATGATATGACCGATGCTGTCGGCCTGCTGGCCAAGGCGGGTCATGGATTCCTTGAGTTCCAGGATGCGTTGGCGGATGACCTCGATGGAATCGACGGCGGAGCGCACGCCCTCGGCTCCGGTGAGCGCCTTGCCCTTGGCCTCGTCGGCGCTGGTCGCCGCCGCGGAGGCGTTGTGGGCAACCTCGAGCACGGTGGCGTTCATCTCCTCCATGGCCGTGGCCGTCTCGATCATGCGGTCACGCTGGTGCTGGGCGCCGCCGGCCACGAGTTGGGCCTGTTCGAGCAGACTCGCCGACTCGTTCATGACGGATTCGGACACGCTTCTGGCCTGGGCCGCGGCTTCATGCATACGGGCGAGCAATTCGTTGGTGCGGGCTTCCTGTTCCCGGGTCGCCACGAGGGCCGAATGGGTTTCGGCGGCCTGGAGCTCGCACTCATGACCCTTTTTCTGGGTCTCGTGCATTTCCTCTTCCAGAGAGGCCACCATGCGGGACAAGGCGTCCCGCAGTTCGGACAACTCCGGGGGGTAGTTTCCGGCGGCCCGGGCCTTGAGGTTCCCCTTGGCCACGGCCGTGGCATATTCCCGAAGCCGGGTCAGCGGAGCATTCAGGCTGCGGCTCAAAAGCACCAGCACGGACAAGAACACCACCGCGCCAAGCGCCATGCCACTGGCCTGGATCGTCATCAATGTCGTGACGCTGCCCTCGGCGATCTCTTCCAGCCTGTCGACGGCCTTGTCCTGGGCGAGGGCCATGTCCTCCGCAGCGGCCGCCAGCTTGTCGGCCGTGGTGCTGTCAGGCTTGGACAGCATGGTTTCCACTTCGGCCACGAAGGGCTTGATGCGCGCGGCGGCGGCCATGAGCAGGGCCGCCGTTTCGCGGTCGGCCTTGGGGATATGGAAGCCCTGGCCGTCTTTGTAGTCGCCGCCGTTTATCAGCAGGCTCTGGATGTCAGCGAAGGCAACCAGGCGTTTACGCACATCCTCGGCCAGGGCGGCATCGCCCTTCCCGGACTTGGCGTTCTGGGCATAGGCCAGAGCATCCTTGGCGATTTTCTGGACCTGCATCCACTGCCGTCCGGCCAGATTGGTGACGAGTCCGTCCGCCTTCTGGGAAGCGGTCAGGCTCCAGGTGGCGCCGAACATCACGCAGCTTAAAAGGAACATGATCGCGAGGGAGCAGAGAACCTGCAGACGAATACTCATGGAAGGGCTCCTTGAGCCGGGGCGCGCGGTGAAATCTTGCAATACAGCCCGGGCTCAGCCCTTCCAGCATGAGGCCCGGGCGAAAGTCAATGGACATTTTGGTCATCGGAAAAGTGCGGTTGCGGCCGAAAGCAAGCTCTCGAGCTCCGCGTCGCGAAGGGACAGGCGGCGGCGCAGCAGACCGATCTCGTCGCCGGGATCAAAAAGCGGGTAATCGCTGCCGAAAAGAATACGTTCGCGGGGGTGGCCATCAAAGATGCGATGCAGGGTGTCGTCGTCGATAAAGGACAGGGAACTCGACGTATCGATGTAGACGTCCTTGCCGAGGAGATGCTCCAGAACGTACTGCCAGTGGAGATACCCTCCCAGGTGAGCGGCGATGACCGTAAGCCCCGGAAAATCGCGAACAATGGCCGCCACTTTGTCCGGGGAGGAGTTGTTCTGCGCCGGCGGCAGATTGTCCCCCACGTGGAGCATGACCATGAAACGGCCGGAAAGAGCCTCGAAAAGCGGCCACAACCGGTGGTCGTCCAGACGGAAGCCCTGGAAATCGGCATGGAACTTGATGCCTTTGATGCCGTTTCGCTCAAGCCTGTCCAGCTCGCGCTCGAAGTCCGCATAATCAGGATGCAGAGTACCGAAGGAAAGCACCTCGGGGTTCTCCCGGTGGATGCGGATGGCCCAGTTGTTGGCCGGGACCACCTGCGCCGCGGCCGTGGCCGCATTGTGGACGACCACCCGGTCGAGTCCCGCCTTTTTGGCCCGGGCGATCAGGTCGTCGATCTGCCCCGTGCCGACGGGTTTGATGCCGTAATGGCTTTCGAGCTGGGCCAGGACCTTGTCCGATATCTTGGGATGATAGGCGTGCGTATGGATGTCGATGAACATGATGTGCGACAAAGAGGAGAGACAGGTTAGACGGCGAAAAGCTCGCGCAGCCAGCCCGGAACGGCCATGGGCCGCCCTTCGGGCGTGGTGCAGGCGTGCAGGGTCTCGCCGGCGGCCAGGAGCATCGAGGCGTCCGGCGGACCGAAAACCTGGTAGACAAAGGTGACCGAGGCCCGGCCCCAGGCGGCAATGGCGGTGCGCACCGTGACCACGTCGTCGTAATGGGCGGGGCGCAGGTAGCGAACGGCCAGGTCGCGCACGGGCAGCCAGACCCCGCGGGCCTCGACGTCGCCGTAGCTCATGCCGCGCTCCCGGATGAAATGCCCCCTGCCCCGCTCGAACCAGTGGGGATAATGCCCATAATAGACATAGCCCATACGGTCCGTTTCCCCGTAGGAGACGGTCAGTTCCAGCCGGGAGTCGGGGGAGGGAAAATCCTCGGGTCTGACAATGGGGGCCATGGCGCGTTCACTCTTTCCTGTTCGCCCAACCGGCGGCCGAGGGCAAAAGCGTATGCCCGGGGGCGACGGCAAGGCCGGTAGCGGCCGCCTCGCGTTCGGAAAAAGCGGCCACGCCGGAAGGGGTTACGCCTTGCTTCCAGAAAAGGAAAGGCACGGGATCGGCGCTGTGCGTGCGAATGGCAATGGGGGTGGGATGGTCGCAAGCAATCAGAAACGCGGCGTGGTTGCCCAAGGCCTCGCGCATGGGGGCCACGATGCGGGCGTCGAAGCGGGCCACGGCCTCGGTCTTGGAGGCCGCATCCCCGGCATGGCCGCACTCGTCCGGCGCCTCGACGTGCACGAACACGAAATCGCCGGTTTTGAGAAAATCAAGCGCCGCCGCCACCTTGCCTTCGTAATTGGTGTCGAGGAGTCCCGTGGCCCCGGGCACGTCCAAGACAGCCATGCCGGCGGCCCGGCCAAGGCCCTTGACCAGATCCACGGCCGAAACCACGGCCCCGCGCAGCCCGAACGTCCCGGTGAAATCGGGGAGCGTAAGCGCCCTGCCCTGCCCCCACGGCCACACGGCATTGGCCTTGCTGCCATTTTCCGCGCCAGCTAAAACCTTACCGGCGCATTGCACGAAATTCCACAGGGCCGGGGCCCGGCGCAGTTCCTCCAGGTCGGGGGCGATCCCCTGATCCGTGATGTCATGGGGCGGACGCACCGCGACCCGCGCCTCGGGACGCCCCGCCGCGCCCTTGGCCACGAGCAGATGGCGGTACTGCACGCCCGGATGGACCACATAGTCCGGCGGACAGCATTCCCGGCCGATGGCTTCCACCAGCCTGGTCGAGACTTCCGTGGCGATATGGCCGGCGGAATAGTCGCGCATGAGCCCCGTGTCGGAGAGCTCGCTTACGGTCACGGTATTGAGCCGAAAAACCACGTCGTCGGCCCCGAGCGACAAGCCCATGGCCGCCGCCTCGATGGGGCCGCGTCCGGTGTGATACGTGGCCGGGTCGAAGCCCAGAAGCGCCATGTTGGCCACATCCGATCCCGGGGCCAAGCCTTCCGGCACCGTGCGGCAAAGCCCCACCAGGCCCTCCCGGGCCATGGCGTCCATGACGGGTGTCGCGGCCGCTTCCATGGGCGTCCTGCCGCCAAGCGCCTCGACCGGCAAATCGCCCATGCCATCAGCAATAAGGAAAACGAGTTTGGACAAAGCATGCCTCCGGCGGCCAGGGAGAAACTTTTTGCAAAAAGTTTCTCCCTGGACCCTCTTCAAAAACTTTTCACAGGGAAGAGTAGGGATACTCTCCGTTTGTTGTCTTCAGGGAAAAAATACTCCAGGTGGGCTGCCGTCGCCCTGGCGATGTTCTCGCCGCGGATCGACTGCATTGCCTTCAGACTCCCTCGCGCTCTTCCGCGTTGCGGCAGGCTGCCCCCGAAGCCGGCCGGCGCGACAAGGGCCCATTCCCTCGTCCTTGCCTTTGCGGGATGGTCCGAGAGGGACGTTGCCTCCTCCCGGACCAACGAATTCCCTTTCCCCTACAATACCCTGAAATGCACCGTGCCGGGTTTGATAAACGGCATGGCGGCGGCGTCTTCCAGCACGCCCCGGATGGCCCGTTCGGTTGCTTCGTGGGTGAGGAAAACGATCGGCACGTGCCCGTCCTCGGGAGCGCCTTTCTGCACAGCCTGGCGGATGCTGACCCCGTGCACGCCCATGGACTTGGAGATGGCGGCCATGACGCCGGCCTGATCCTTGACCGTGAAGTGGATGTAATGGGGACAAATTGCGTCTTCGGGATCGGGCTGGCTGGCCTCGGGCAGGGGCTCGACCAGAAAGCCGGTGTTGTTGGGGATCATGCCTTCACGGGCCAGGGCCATGATATCGCCCAGAACAGCGCTGCCCGTGGGCAGGTCGCCGGCCCCCTTGCCATGCAGAATGATAGGGCCGGAGGCGTCACCCTCAACGCGCACGGCATTGAACGCGCCATTGACGCTGGCGAGCAGATAATCCTTGTGCACGAGCATGGGGCTCACGCTGGCAGAGAGCCTGCCTTCGACTTCGTGGACCTGGCCGATGAGCTTGATGGTGTAGTCGAACTCGCCGGCGAAACGAATGTCCTCGGTCGTGACCTTGGTGATGCCCGTCACGGGCAACTTGGCCAGGGGCAGATTCTGCCCGTAGGCGAGCCGGATCAGCAAAATGAGCTTGTGGGCCGCGTCGATGCCCTCGATGTCGAGGGTCGGGTCGGCCTCGGCGTAGCCTTTTTCCTGGGCCTGACGCAACGCTGCGGCAAAGGTCAGGCCCTTGTCGCTCATGCTGCTCAGAATATAGTTGGCCGTACCGTTCAATATGCCGATGATGCTGACGATACGATTGCCGGCCAGGGATTCCTTGAGGGTGGCCACGATGGGGATGGCCCCGGCGCAACTGGCCTCGTAGTAAAGCCCCAGCCCCTTCTCGGCCGCCAGGGCGAAAAGTTCGGGGCCGTGCTCGGCCAAAAGCGCCTTGTTGGCCGTGACAACATGCTTGCCGGCCAAAAGGGCGCGACGGATCAGGTCCAAGGCCGCACCGGTGCCACCCATGAGTTCGACCACGATGTCGATGTCCGGATCCGTCACCAGGGCATCGGGATCGGCGGTCAGCCCGACATCGGGCGGCAGCGCCACGGCCCGGGGCTTGGCGACGTCGCGCACCAGCACCTTGGTCAGGGCGATGGGACGGCCGAGGCGGCGCGTGATCCACTCGGCGTTACGCGTGACAATGGCCACAAGGCCGGACCCGACAGTGCCGAGCCCGGCCAGACCTATACGAACGGGGCGTTTGTCGTTGTGCATGACTACCCTGAAAGCACTTTTTTGATGTTCCGTGTGGCCTGGTTGATGCGGTGCCTGTTTTCCACCAGCGAAAAGCGGACATGGTCGTCGCCGAAATGGCCGAAGCCGAGTCCCGGCGAAACGGCGACCGAGCCCTCGCGCAGCAGCAGCTTGGAAAATTCCACGGATTTCATGTGGGCGAACTCTTCGGGGATCTTGGCCCACACGAACATGGTGGAATTGGGCGAGGGCACCATCCAGCCGGCGCGACACAGGCCCTCGATCAGCGCGTCGCGGCGATCCTGGTAGACGTTTCGAATTTCGCTGACGCATTCCTGGGGTCCATTGAGCGCCACCGAGGCGGCGATCTGGATGGGCTGGAACATGCCGTAATCCAGATAACTCTTGATGCGGGTGAGCGCATGGACCATTTCCTGGTTGCCGCAGCAGTAGCCGACGCGCCAACCGGCCATGGAATAGCTTTTGCTCATGGAAAAGAATTCCACGCCCACATCCTTGGCGCCCTTGGCCTGCAAAAAGCTCGGCGGCTGGTAGCCGTCCAGGCCGTAATCGGCATAGGCGAAGTCGTGGATCACCATCATGTCGTGTTCCTTGGCGAAATCCACGATGCGCTGGAAGAAGTCGAGATCCACGGTAGCCGTGGTGGGGTTGTGCGGAAAGGAGATGATGAGCAGTTTCGGCTGCGGCCAGGTCTGTCGGGTGGCCAGGAGCAGGTCTTCGAAGAAATCGCTGTCGCAGCTGATGGGAATGCGCCGCACATCCGCCCCGGCGATGATGCAGGAATAGGGGTGGATGGGATAGGACGGGTCGGTGGCGAAGACGACATCGCCCGGGGAGAGCATGACCAGGGCCAGGTGGGCCATGCCTTCCTTGGCCCCCAGGGTGACCACTGCCTCGGTTTCGGGATCGATGTCCACGTCGAAGCGACGCTTGTACCAGCCGGAAATGGCGTTTCGCAGGCCCTTGATGCCGCGCGAGGCCGAGTACCGGTGGTTGGCGGGCTTTTGGGCGGCCTCGATGAGCTTTTCGACGATGTGCGGGGGCGTAGGCAAGTCGGGATTGCCCATGCCGAGGTCGATGACGTCTTCGTTTCGCCGCCGCATCTGCATTTTCAGCTCATTAACGGTGGCGAAGACGTATGGCGGAAGGCGTTCCATACGCGCGAACTTTTTCATGCCCGAGACTCCTTTTGCAGTGGACTCGATTGAGCCGAGGCAAGAGCATAGCCGTGTGGGCAGGTCCCTGTAAAGGGTACAGAGCGTTGATCGCGCGTCAGCGCAGGATTTTTTCTTGACCGGTCTCCCGCAAACCGCTATCAGGCCGTGTTGCGGAGAGGTGGCCGAGTTGGCCGAAGGCGCTCGCCTGCTAAGCGGGTATCGGGCTTAACCCCTGATCGAGGGTTCAAATCCCTCCCTCTCCGCCAGAAATTTTGTTTCCCAAAAAGAAAAGTCGCTCAGAAATGAGCGGCTTTTCGCTTTTTGAGATTATGTGTTGCGAGTCGCAGTGGCGCCGTCGGCCCATGCCTCGCCCTCACCTTCTCGCAAAAAAATTTATGGCCCATTCAGGTTGGCCCAGACCATTCCGCGCAATTTTTCTCGAATAAACACACAAACTGAGGACTGCAACAACCGGTGATGATGGTTGAAACACTTCACTTCACGGTTCTTAAAGCTACTAAGAGAAACTAATTATCACACCAAAACATCAATCCGCAAGAGATATAGCGTCAATTTCTACGCTTTCATCAAAATTTATCATAATTTCAAAACAACAACTTTCAAAAAAATCACAAATAGAACTCACAGTGTCCGCATCGGTATCAGTCAGCTTAAAACGGGCATGAACAAATAAATTTCTCAATCTATAAAGCGACTTTGACCAATCAAAATCACAATCACCAATCTCTAATTGTTCACTCAAAAAATTATTGATTATATCACGACAATTATTGAAAACGCCACTATCTGCGTTCGGTATAAAATTTGAATAAAGAAGAGCCAACCTATACCGGTCTCCTGCACATTTAGACAACGACACCTTCAATGAATATGGATCAAGCACATCACTCGACGAAATTACCTTAACACAAATTAAAAAAACTTTTTCCAGGTATATCTCAACTATCTGATACAAAGTTATAAATCTGGACACAGGATTTTCTTCATGCTTACTATTATTTACCAAGATGAATAATATATTTATCAACTGCACCGCCGAAGAAGACATCTTTTTTAATTTAAGTTTATTCTTGAAATCTCGTCCTGATCTCAAATAATTATTTTTCTTAATTGGGAAATAATCATCTCTATGAAGAATTAGCAAAATTTCATTCAGTGAAATATCACAACTTGAAAGCTGCTCTTTTCCAACTACAAGCAAAACAGTATTATCATTTAATAAATCAAAAAAATTAAACCCTTCTTTATAAAAATCTCCTGAAATATTTTCTTTAAAGCATTTTAAACCTATCCCTCCATGAATTAACTTCTCTACACCTGTAACCGCAAATGTCTTCATCCATCGCTCATCTGGAAATTCATCAAAAAACCTTAAACTCGTGACTGGAAAAATATAACCAACCGTCTTTCTGTCTATATTATTTAACAGCGAAACTATATTCCTTTGATTTGTGTGATAAGAAAAAAGAATTATAGCCTCATATTTATTTATATCTGACAAATAACTATAGTCACAACCTGTAAAAAAAGACAATGCTCCAACACTAGAATTTGCTGAATATTTATCTCCATCTCGTGCAAAGCCAGAGAAAACAACACTAGAAAAATCCTCTCCAAAAAATCTTTCAGCGATACTATTAAATATTTTCATAGTCTAATAAATCATCTCAAATTTTTCTAAAGCAGCAAGCCAGCAATTATCTAAGTCTAAAAAAGAATCTGAATCTTTGTTAAAAATTTGATAAAAACACAAGCTAAAGTATAACCGCTGAGCTTCTCCAACTTTTTTGGCCCTAGACGTAACTTGCTCCAATGCGACAATCATGTTATTTAATGCATCATGAGGGTCCTCATTGAATCGCAAGTCATCTATCAAACCCTTGATATCTGCAATACTTCCTATTTGACTTTGCTTTTGAAGTTTTTTTATTTCAGAACCAAAACCTGTCATTGCTTGAGATTTACTAAAAACCGACTCCACACTAACACCGAAAGGACGAGTAATATCTCGTTCAATTCTTGATTGATCAAAAGTCCAGTCGTAAGAAATAGTATTAATCTTAGAAACAAATTGATTATAGCTTGTCAGTATCTCTAAAATATCATCCTGCTGCTTATATTCTTCAAGAAAAAGTAGCTCTTTAACCTGACTTACGAGAGACAATCTGTCATGCGGCTTTGGCGAAGCTGTAGTATAAGCATAAAACATATCCACAACATCTTGATATTTATATTTTCCCAATCCCCTTGCACGTCTTTCGTCTTTTTCTGTAACAATCACAATACCATCAGGCAAATCATCTCTATCGATAAAATCACAATAAAGTATCTCGATTTGCTGACGAAAAGACATAGGCGTTTGACCTGTATTTAAAGTCAACATCCTATACAAAACGCCAGTCTTTTGCAGGCCAATATAAATTTCAAAGCGTATATTACTTTGTTTAAAAGCAGCCTCTTGTTTATCCCCCTTTCCAATAGCAATTTTTTCACAATCTAAAATAGTATAAGTTCGTTGCAACCCATCCAAAATGATAATTTTTTTATCTTCTACAGCCCTATTAATCAGCCTTTCTAATTCTGGCTTCGCATTTGCAAAATCGGCCTGGCTCTTGATAGCTCTTTCTATAACATGATATATCTCACTATTAAACGATGTTGTGGTAGAAAGAATAATTGGGGGCATCACACATCCATCAAGCAAATCAATCTTCAACAAATCATATATTTTACCATGTGAATCTATTTTTCGACGCTGGTATTGATTACTTGTCAGAATATCTTTCGCTATAACAACATATTCACCAGCACTCATATCAAAACTGACATTTATTCCATTGATTTTTTTATCTATTAGCCAAGAATGGTACTTAATATTCATAGCAAATCCTCACATGGCACAATAAAAATTGCAACACACTCCACAAAAAAATAAACGTACCAAAACAAAATTGACCTTGGCAATACATACCTTTCATCTAAAAATAAATAAAGGCCCCCACCAACCATTCTCCCGGTCAGTGTGAGCCTATCCATTTAGCATTCCAAAAAAAAAGCTTCCTAAATTTTCTCAAGCATGATCTTCCCCGCTTCCGGGGCAAAAAGCTTAAAGCTGTCACACGAGTTAAACCCATAGCTCTTCAGAAGCGCCGCGCTCAGGTGGATTCCGTTTTTCCCGAACTCCGACCCGGCCTTGATTATTGTGTCCTTGGCCCTGATCGCGTAAGAGATTTTGCCCGCGTTGGCCCGTGCGAGAGTGGCGGAATCGGGAGACGCACCAGACTTAGGATCTGGCGCCGAAAGGCATAGGGGTTCGAACCCCCTCTCTCGCACCAATCCAGAATCAAAGGTTTTTCTAAATTTCCTCGACACGGGATATGCCTGGACCATATTTGTCCCGGCAGCGTCCCGGCGTTGTTGTCGAGGTCACCGGCACGCTTCGTCCTGCCGCCCTATCACTCACGGGCGCAGGTGAGTCAGGACTTCCCCTTCCACTTGTCGGCCCCCAGAAGATACGCCACCTCTTCACGAGTCAGTATGTGACGCCGGCGGCCGGGCAACGTGTTTTCCTTGACCATCTGCGCGATAACCGTTCGTCCCTGCAGGACAAAAAGTTCCAGATCGACTGGAAGCCGGCACAGTCCATGGATTTTCCCGCTGGCAACGGCCTCGACAACAGGCTGCGGGCAGGGAGGCCGAAACAGGACGACAATGGCCATGCCGCTTTTACCCAATTCGAGCATATCGGCAACAGAGGCTTCGGCATCCGCGCCGACTTCAATAAACGCAAGCTCACACCGGAATGGCTGGAACTGAAAGAGTCTGGCCTCTTTCATATTGTGAACGGCGACCACATGATGATCGCTGGACAAAGCCGAGGTCATCGCCGCCAGCTCAACGGCGTCCGAACATACTATAAGAATATTAGCACGATACATATATTATCAGAGAAACAATCCGGACAAATTTCTCACCAACGGGCAACGATTGCACCCGCCCTGCCAAAGCAAGCGCGCTTGACCGCAATGACACGTATCTCGCAACCGCCTCTCCGGGGCTGTGAAGAACCTGAAAAAGATAGACGGGGAAACACACGACTTGCTGCGCAAACACGGCAGAAAGAGAGCCTTGTTTCGGCCTTAATTCTGCCTATTCTTCAATAAACATCTTTGGTACAGCAGTCTAGCATTTCCTGGTCGGGAGGACGTCCGGGGCGACACCTTGGGTGGAAGCCGGCAACAACCGACGTACACCTGAAAAGGAGCGACTCCCGGGCTGGTGGTCAAATGCTGCCGGACGAAATAGCGGCGGGGAGCGGCGGAGGGATCTTACCCGTCAAAGCGGCGATATCGGGCTCGGCGGGGGGCTGCGGGGCGAGGCGGGGGCAAAAGAAACTGTCCAACCATGCTGCAGCGCTATCGCTTCGAGCCCCTGCCGTACCATGGCAAGGGCTCTTTTCCTTCGATCTGCCCGCCCAGCGTCGGGAAAGCCCACGCCTTTTCCCTCACTCCTTGATCAGCGACTCCATGGCCGCGTCCACGCCGGCCCCCTCGTGCACGATGGCCGTCACCGCCGCGAGCAGTTTCGCCGGGTCCGGGTCCTGGAAAACGTTGCGCCCGACCGAAAGCCCCGCTCCGCCGGCCGCCACACTGCCCGCGATCATCTCCAAAAGCGCCCGCCGCGAATCGATCTTCGGCCCGCCGGCAATGACCACCGGCACACAGCAGCCGGCCACCACCCGGGCAAAACTGTCCGGATCGCCGGTGTAGGGCACCTTGACGATGTCCGCGCCAAGCTCGTTGCCGACCCGGGCGCAGTGGGCCACCACATCGGCGTCGAACTGTTTTTTGACTTTGGGTCCGCGGGCATACACCATGGCCAGGACCGGCACGCTCCAGGACGCCGCCGCCTCGGTCACCCGGCCCAGGTCGTCGAGCATGCGCGCCTCGGTCTCATCGCCAAGGTTCACATGCACGGATACGGCATCGGCCCCGAGCTTGATCGCCTCCTCCACCGTGCACACCAGCGTCTTGGCATTGGGGAAAGGCGACAGGTCGGTGCTGGCCGAAAGGTGGATGATAAGCCCCACGTCGCGACCGCGCGCCCGGTGGCCGCAGCGCACCACGCCCTTGTGCATGAGCACGGCATTGGCCCCGCCGGCCACGATATTGGTCACGGTCCCGCGCATGTCGGCAATGCCTTCGATGGGGCCGACGGATACGCCGTGGTCCAGGGGCACGATAATGGTGCGCCCGGTGTCGCGGTTGATGATGCGTTCCAGACGGATGGATTTGCCGATGTTCATGGTCGTTCTCCTTGGCTGTGTTATCGCCAGGGGTCCGGAACGTCCCGGTCGACCAACAAAAAGGGCCGCCGGGCAATCTGCCCGCGGCCCCAGTCGGCGGTGTTGTGGATGCGGCCCTATAGAACCGCGCCACCCGCCAAGCCGCGAGCGCGTCGGCCGTAATAATAATACGAACCGGCAAAAAGAGTGCGCGTGGCGTCGGTGCGGGTGAACATGGCCTTTTCCTAGCCCTCTCCCGCCTCCCCGTCAAGACCGGGAATGGCGGCGAAGGTGAATCCCGAAGCGTCGTAACGGGCCACGACCTTGCCGGGAAACTCGCTTTCCAGTTCCGCCGCGTTGCGGTCGGCGTGGCGCGGGGATTCGGCGAAGTGGTCGTTTAACACGATGCCGGTGAAGGCCATCTTGTGGCGCAAAATGAAATGGCCGTAGACGATGGCGTCGGACAGGCAGCCCAGGCGGTTGGGCACGACCAGCAACACTTCGAGTCCCAACGCCAGGGCGAAGTGGTAGTTGTAGCGCCGCGTGGCCAGGGGCACGCCGATGCCTCCGGCCGTTTCCACGAGCAGTACGTCGCGGTCGCCCGACATGGCCTCAATGCGCGACACGCAGGCCTCAAAGGGAAAGGGATCGAACACGAAGCAGGGCGAGGCCGGCTCGGTCGCCGTGTAGAGCGTGACGGCGTCTTCCTGGGCCAAGCCGGTCCTTTGGGCCACGAAGGCCGCGTCGTCGTCCTCGGGGTAGCCCGTGGCCACGGGTTTGACGTAGCGCACGGACCTGCCCTGCTCAAGGAGCATCCCGGCAAGAAACGCCGAGAAAAACGACTTGCCAATGCCCGTGCCGGTCCCTGTGATCAGATACCGTTTCATCCCAAAACCGCCTTGACCGAATCGAGGGCGATGTCGGTCAGCTTGTCGATCTCTTCGAGGGTAATGACGTAGGGCGGCATGAAGTAGACGATGTCGCACAGGTTTCGCAGCCAGGCCCCCCGCTTCTTGGCTTCCTGGTAGATGCGAAAGCCCGTGCGCGCCTTCCAGTCGAAGGGGATCCTGCGCTCGGGATCGGCGTAGAGTTCCACCGCCGTGATCCAGCCCGTGGAACGGATATCCACCGTGTGCCGGTAGCCGGCGAAGCGCTCCTGCACCGCCTTGTGCAGGTAGTCGATCTTGACCCGGTTGGCCGCGATGACGTCGTCCTCCTCGAAGATGCGAAGCGTTTCGCAGGCCGCCGCGCAGGCCAGCGGATTGCCGGTGTAGCTGTGGGAGTGCAAAAACGCCTTGTCCTCCACGAAATCGTGGTAAAAGGCGTCGAAGACCGCGTCGGTGGTCAGCACCACGGAAAGAGGCAAGGTGCCGCTGGTGATACCCTTGGATAGGCACATGAAGTCCGGGGACACGCCCGCCTGCTCGCAGGCGAACATGGTGCCCGTGCGGCCGAATCCCACCGCGATCTCGTCGGCGATGAAATGGATGCCGGCCGCGCGCGTGGCCTTTCGCAACTTGGTGAGGTAGGACGGCGGGTACATGCGGAAGTTGCCGGCGCATTGGACCAGCGGCTCGACGATGACGCCGGAGAGCACGTCCTTATTGGCGTCGATGGCCTCCTGCATGGCGGCGAAACACGGCGCGTCGCAGCCTTCGCGGGTGCGGCCGTAGGGACAGTCGAAGCAGTCCGGCCCGGCCACCTCGATCTGCTCCACGAAAAGCGGCACAAACGGCGCGGCATAGAGCCTGTCGCCGCAGACGCCGAGCGCCCCGGCCGTCTCGCCGTGGTAGCCGTTGGAGAGGAAAAGGAATCGGCATTTTTCGGGATGCCCCAGGTTGCGCCAGGAGGCATGGCTCATTTTGAGCGCCGCTTCCACCGCGCACGACCCGTTGTCCGCAAAAAAAACCCGCGTCAGACCTTCCGTGGCGATCGCCAGCAATCGGGCGGCCAGTTCCTCGGCCGGAGCATGGGTGACATCGGCGAAAATGACGTGTTCCAGGCGGTTAAGTTGTTCGGTCACGGCCCGGACGATACGCGGGTTGGCATGGCCGAAGAGGTTCACCCACCACGAAGAAATAGCGTCTATATAGGCGTTTCCCTCACGGTCGTAGAGGTAAATCCCTTGACCCCGATCCATAAAGACGGGAGGATAACTTTCGTGATCCTTCATTTGGGTGCAGGGATGCCAGATCGGCATAGCCTGTTTCCCGGAACCAAATGGCATGAGCACTTCCTTTTTCGGCAAACATATCGTGCCCGAGGCGGCCAAGCTTCGCAACTCGGACAGCTTCCGGACCATCCCGCCGATCGATGACGGCGCGGCCCGGGAAATCCTCTATTCCGGCACGCGACTTTTAAACCTCGCTTCCAACAATTACCTCGGCCTGTCCGGGCATCCGGACCTCATCGAGGGATCGGTCAAGGCGCTCACGCGCCACGGCTGTTCCTCCGGGGCCTCGCGGCTGGTCACCGGCAACTTCGCCCTGGCCGAGACCCTGGAAGCGGAACTGGCCACGTTCAAGTACCAGGAGGCGGCCCTGGTGACCGGCAGCGGCTACGCCGCCAATCTGGCCGTGTTTTCCGCCCTGGCCGACCGGCACACCGTGGTTTTTTCCGACCGCCTCAACCATGCCAGCATCATCGACGGCATACGCCTGTCCGGAGCCCGGCTCGTGCGCTACCGCCATCTGGACATGGAGCATCTGGAAAAGCTGCTCATGCGGGAGGAGCAGGTCGACAAGAAAATCATCGTCACGGACACGGTTTTCAGCATGGACGGCGACGTGGCTCCCTTAGCGCGGATCGTCGAGCTTGGCAAAGCCCACGGGGCGCTGGTGGTCGTGGACGAAGCCCACGCCACCGGGGTGATCGGCCGGGGCCGGGGGCTTTCCGCCGCCCTCGGACTCTCCGACGACGTGGACGTGCATGTGGGCACCCTGAGCAAGGCGCTCGGGTCCCACGGGGGGTTCATCGCCGGCCGGGTGGAGACCATCGAACTGCTGCGAAACCGCGGCCGTTCGTTCATTTTTTCCACCGCCCTGCCGCCGGCGGTCCTGGGCGCGTCCCTGGCGGCGTTGCGGCACATCAAGTCCAACCCCGCCGACGGGGCGCGGCTGATGCGTATCGCCAAGGAAATCCGCGATCACCTGGGCGGGCTCGGCTTCGACACCATGGGCTCCACCACCCAGATCATTCCCGTGGCCTGCGGCCGCAACCGGGTGGCCTTGCACGCCCAGTCGCTCCTTATGGCCGAAGGGCTGCTCGTGGCGGCGGTACGGCCACCCACCGTTCCCGACGGTACGGCACGGCTTCGCCTGTCCCTGCGCGCCGACCTCACGCGCGATGACTTAAAACGCATCCGGCTCGGCTTTTCCAGGCTCCGCGTCTCGTTTTTCCCATGACCGGCCGTTTTTTTCTTTCCGGCTGGGCCGGACCCGAAACGCTCTTCCCCGACTTTCCGAGCGGATGGGCCTTTCGCGCTCCGTTTTGCGACGGGGACGAGAAAACGCTTGTGGCCGCACTCGCCCAAAGCGGCGGTACGGTGCTGGCCGGCTGGTCCACGGGCGCGCACATGATCGTCAAGCACGCGGCGAGGCTCGTGCCCCGCTTTGGCCGCATCGTGCTGTTTGCCCCCTTCGCCCGTTTCGGCGACAGCCTGCCCGGGCGCATCACCCGGGCCATGGCCGCCGGCATGGCCGCCGATCCCGAGGGCACGACGCGGGCTTTTTGGAAAAACTGCGGCGTGCCGGGCGACCCGGTCTGGAATCCCGGCTGGGCCGCGCCCCTTGCCGCCGGTCTTACGTACCTGCTTGCGTCCGAAGCCACGGGCGCGCCAGTCCCGGCCGGCAATGTCACGGTTTTTCACGGCAACGCCGACCGCATCGTGCGCCGCCCGGCCGTTAAAAAGGCCCTGGCGTCGCTCCCGGGCGCACGCTTGACCGAATTTCCCGGCGGGCACTATCCCGATCCGGCCGTGCTTGGGGCGGCGATTTCCCAATGACGAGGCCAATTCGCGGACGTTTCGACCGGGCCGGGGCCACCTACGAGGCCGCCGCCCGGGTCCAGCGGCTGGTGGCCGCGCGGCTGGCGGCGCTCTGCCCGCCGGTCCTTTCCGGACACGTACTGGAAATCGGGGCCGGCAGCGGCCTTTTCACGCGCGAACTCGCCCCGCGACTGGCTCCCGACGGGATCTACGTGGCCCTGGACCTCTCCCCGGGCATGCTGCGAAACGCCGCCATGCCCGGGGCGGTCAAGCTCGCGGCCGACGGCGAGCACCCGCCCTTTTTACCGGGAACCTTCGATTTCCTGGCCTCGGCCTCGGCCATGCACTGGTACGCCGATCCGGCCGGGTCCATCGCGGCCAATCTGCGGCTGTTGCGACCCGGCGGCGGTTTCGCCATCGCGCTCTATGTGCGAGGGACGCTTGGCGAACTGGAGGAGGCGTCGCGGGCCACGGGCTTCGGCTCGGTCTATCCCATGCGGCCGGCGGATTATTACAAGACGCTCTTCACGGACCTGACCGGGGGGCTGGCGGAATTCGAGGAAAAGCGCCACGTGGTGACGTATGGCAGCGTCGGGGAACTGTTGCGGGCGCTCAAAGGCGCGGGCGTCACCCACACGCCGGGGACAAAGGCGGGGAGCCCGGCCCGGTATCGGAAATTCGTGCGTTATTACGCGAAGCGTTTTGGCGGGGATGCGGGCGTGAGCGCGACCTACGCGACACTCTATGCCTGGGGCCGACGCGCCCTTGGCGGATCCTGAAGTATCCCCCGCTTGTCCAGTCGCCAGGCGTAATAGACCACCGCACCGAACAGTACGATGCCGAACACCTGGGCGGCCAGGGCGGCCGGGGCCGTCACCGCCGCCGGATCGGCCCTGAACCAGACCACGGCCGTGGAAAAAAGGTTCATCGCAAACGCCACGGCCAGCACGTTCACCGCCTGCTTGCGCAACCCCAACAAAAGCGTCACCCCGACCAGCGTCAGCGCCGCGTTGACATAGCCGATCACCCGGTCCCACACCGTGAACTTGGCCAGAAACGCCTGCTGCTCCGGCGTCAGGTTCACGCCGCCGGCCGCGACGAAAAAAAGCCCCACGATGATCTGGATCGAGCTGATCAGATAAAAGAGAAAAATGACCCAGACCAGGATGGGCCGCTTGCGCTTGGGGGTCTGTGCATCGGTCATGGCCGCCTCCTTTCGTCGACGACACTACGAAGCCGGCGACGCGGCGTCAAACCTGCCGGGGGCGCGCCGGGCCCCGCCTCGACAAACCGCCCGGTTCGCCTTACATAAATTCAAGCCAGTAGCACGGGGGAGGTGGCATGGCGAAGATTCTGGTTATCGACGACGACACCCATATTCGAGAAGTGTGCAAACTGGTCATCGAAAGCATGGGCCACGAGGTCACGGCCAAACCCAGCCTGGGCAAGGGACTCGAGGCCCTGGACGCGGAATTTTACGACGTGGTCTACCTCGACGTGGACCTGCCCGATGGTAACGGCCTGCTCTCCATTCCCAAGATCACCGACCGCGACAAGGCGCCGGAAGTCATTATCTTCACCGGCGCGAGCTACCCCAACGGCGCGGAGCTGGCCATCAAAAACGGAGCCTGGGACTACATCGAAAAGCCGGCCACGGCCGAGTCCATGACCCTGCCGCTGATCCGCGCCCTGCAGTACCGCAAGGAAAAATTCGCCCACCGCCCCCCCACCGTGGCCTTAAAGCGCGACGGCATCATCGGCAACAGCCAGCGCGTGGCCGCCTGCCTGGATCTCGTGGCCCAGGCCGCCAACGCCGACGCCAATACGCTCATTACCGGCGAGACCGGTACCGGCAAGGAACTTTTCGCCCGGGCCATCCACGACAACAGCGAACGGGCCGAGGGGCCCTTTGTGGTGGTCGATTGCTCGAGCCTGACGGAAACGCTCATTGAATCCGTACTGTTCGGCCACGCCAAGGGCGCTTTTACCGGCGCGGAAAAAAAACAGGAAGGGCTCATCAAGCAGGCCGACAAGGGCACGCTCTTTCTCGACGAGGTGGGTGAACTCCCCTTTGCCCAGCAAAAAGCCTTTTTGCGCGTGCTCCAGGAGCGCCGCTTCCGTCCGGTCGGGGCCAAGGAAGAGGAAACGAGCGATTTCAGGCTGGTGGCCGCCACCAACAAGGACCTCGAAGCCATGGTCGCCGCGGGCGATTTCCGCAACGACCTGCTCTTCCGCCTGCGCACCATGCACATCCACATTCCGCCCCTGCGCCAGCGCGGCGAGGATGTCCAGGAACTGACCATCTATTACATGAACGCCTTTTGCAAAAAGTATAAAGTGCCGCTCAAGGGCTTTTCCCCGGAGTTCCTCGACAGCCTCATGGAATACGACTGGCCGGGCAACGTGCGCGAACTGGTCAACCTCATGGAAAACATCATCGTGCGCGCCCAGTTCGAGCCCACGCTTTATCCCAAGCACCTACCGTCCGAAGTGCGCATCCGCATCATGAGCGGCAAATGCCAGGAAGCGGCCAACGGCCAGGAGCTGGAACTGGCGCCGCCGCTCGAACAGCCCGACGCCGCCCATGGCGAGATGACCATCACGCCCTTCGACAACTACAAGAAGGAAACCGAGTTCCGTTATTTCAAGGCGCTCATGCAGCAGGCCGGCGGCGACATCCACAAGGCCTGCGAAATGTCCGACCTCGGCAAGCAAAGCCTCTACCGCTACCTGCGCATTCACGGCATCGCGACGCGTCCGTGATGTGGTCGAAGAAGAACGTGAAGAAGATGCGAGAGGGGAAACCCTTTGGAAAAGGGTTCTCCCCTCTCGCGCTCTCCCTTTCCTAAACTTTTCGGCCAGGGGGAGGCCATGCCTCGCTGTCAGGAGGCGGGCCTGAAAGATATTCTTCAGGCAGTCGCGGCCTTCTTGTAGGCCCGCCTGCCGGCAATCCAGGTTTCATCCACATTGCGGTCGTCGCCCAGGGCCATGACGCCGAAAAGAAGCTCGGCCGCCTCGTCGACGGTGCGCGGTCCGGCCGCGTCCTTGACGGCCAGGGATTGACGCCAGGCCATGGCCGCCTGCCCGGCGTTGACGTCCAAGGCCACGAAATCGGCCTCCTTGCCCGGCTCGAAATTGCCGAGCAGGTCGTCGAGACACAGGGCGCGCGCCCCGCCAAGGGTGGACAGGTAGTAGGCCCGGTACGGCGAGAGCTTGTTGCGTTCGGCCTCGGCCAGATCCATCGCGCGCGGGTCGAGAGAGCCGTCGAGCAACGTCGCGTTGCACATGCCGACCTTGTAGGCCTCCTCCATCACACGCAAAAGCGACAAGGCATTGCCGCCGCCGATGTCGCTGCCCAAAACGACTTTCACGGGATGTTCGGGGTCCATGGCCCGGCCCAGCCGGAAAGAACCGCTGCCGAGAAAGAAATTGGACAACGGACAAAAGGCAATGGCCGCGCCGGCCTCGGAAAACCGCCGCATCTCGTCGTCCGACAGCCAAATGCCGTGCCCGGCGGTGCACTTGGGCCCGAGCAGGCCGTAGCGCTCGTAGACGGCCGTGTAGTCCTGGCAGTCGGGGAAAAGCTCCCTGGCCACGGGGACTTCCGCCGGATTCTCCGAGATGTGGGTATTGACCCAGCAATCGGGGAATTCCGCCTTGAGCCGACGGCTATATTCCAGCATGGCGTCCGTGCAGCCCACGGCAAACCGGGGGGTTATGGCGTAGAGGTTGCGCCCCTTGCGGTGGTAGCGGCCGATAAGGCGTCTGGACTCGCGATAGAAATCGCCCGAACCGACACAGTTCGCTTCGGGTGCGAAGCGGTCCATGCCGGTCAGCCCCGTGATCACGCGCATGTTGCGCCGCGCGGCCTCCTCGAAAAAGGCCTCGGTCGCGGCCGGATGGCTTGTCGTAAAGGCCTGGCAGGTCGTGGTGCCGGCGGCCAGCAACGCATCGAAGAAAAACCCGGCCGCCTTGTCGGCATAGTCGCGGTCGCTGTACTTGCGTTCCTCGGGGAAAACCCGCTGTTGCAACCAGTCGAGCAGATGACTGCCATAGGCCCCCATCACGCGCAGCTGGGGGAAATGGACATGGCCGTCGATAAAGCCCGGCAAGAGCAGCCGGCCCGGCAAGGAGACGACTTCCAGGCCGGGATGGCGGGGTGAAACTTCCTCGAACAGGCCGAAGTCGCGTATCATCCCGTTCTCGACGACCAGCAGGCCATCGCGCAGGAAACGGACCGCCTCATGCTCCTTGCCGGCATGCTTCCAGGGATCGTCCAGGAAGTCGAAAAACATGCCGCGAATGGCGCATCGGGGTGCGCCGCCTTTTTCCATCACCGCTTTCTCCTGTGTTGCGCCGACAGGCCTGCGCGCTCCCGGAGCACGGCCTAGCAATACTCGCGCGGATTGAGCCCGAACAGGCAGAAAACCTCATAGGGAATCGTCTCCCACCAGGTGGCCAGGTCGTCGGCCGTGATCGTGCCCGGCCCCTCGCCGCCGAGCAGGTGGATCACATCCCCCGGCGCGGCAGCCACGCCCGTGATGTCGACGGCGGTGAGCTGCATGCACACCCGGCCGACGATGGGCACGCGCCTGCCGGCCAGACACATGTAGCCCCGGTTGGACAGTCCCCGGCTGTAGGCGTCGGCGTAGCCCGCCGCCACGATGGCCACCCGCATGTCGCGCTCGGCCGTGTAGGTCCGGCCGTAGCTGATGGAACAGCCGCAGGCCAGGTCGTGCACCGAAACGATGCGCGTCACCGTCTCCATGGCCGGCACGAATCCCGCGCCGAGCGGCTCGCGCGCCGTGCCCGCGAAGGGATTGACGCCGTAGAGCGCGATACCGGCCCGCCGGGCCTCGAAACCAAAATCGGTCGCATGGGCCAGGATGCCGGCCGAATTGCAAAGCGAGGCCTCGAAGGTGAGTCCGCCGTCGCGAAGCCCCTGGCAGATGCGGGCGAATTTGCTCCCCTGTTCGCCCACGAAATCGAAGGCATTGGGGTCGTCGGCCGTGGCCAGGTGCGAGCTGACCATGACCACCTCGATGGCCGGCATGCCCGCAAGGGTTTCGAGCAGATGCGGCACGTCGCACTCGCAAAAGCCCAGCCGGGCCATGCCCGTGTCGAACTTGAGCGCCACCCGGGCCTTTTTGCCCTGCCCGGCGGCGAGAGCGGCAAGCCGCGCCAGCTGGTCGAAATCATGCACAAAGGGCGTGACGTCAAAATCGAGCACCATGGCGTCGTCCTCGGGCAGAACCGGCCCGACCAGGGACACGATGGCCCCGTCGCAGCCGCTTTGCCGCAGCGCCGCGCCCTCGGCCACGGAGCCGATGGCAAAGGCGTCGCAGCCGGCCCCGGCCAGGGCCCGGGCCGTCTCGACAAGGCCGTGGCCATAGGCGTCAGCCTTGATGACGGCCAGGACATGGCCGCCGAAGCTGCACAGATGCTTGTAGTTGGCGACGATGTTATCCAGGCGCACCTTTGTGCGCAGGTAATTGTAGGCGATGGTCATGGCGTTTCTCCTTGTCGACGCGGGCTTGGTTTCTACGCCCATCGCCACCGCTTTTCCAGTATTTGCGGCCCGCTGGCCCTTCGCGTCGAGATGCCGTAAAAAGGGGCCATGCCAAGCGCCGTCAAACACCGCACCATCCGCGTCCTGCCGCCCGAACTGCAAAACCAGATCGCCGCCGGCGAAGTGGTCGAACGCCCGGCCAGCGTTCTCAAGGAACTTGTTGAAAACAGCCTCGACGCCGGGGCGACGCGCATCGAAGTCTCCATCGACGGCGGCGGCCGCACGGCCATGGTCGTGGCCGACGACGGCTGGGGCATGACGCCCGAGGAACTGTCGCTGGCCGTCACGCGCCATGCCACGAGCAAGATCGTCTCCATGGAGGAACTGACCAGCATCGAGAGCTTCGGGTTTCGCGGCGAAGCCTTGCCGAGCATCGCCTCGGTGTCGCGCTTTACGCTGACCTCGCGCCACGAGGCGTTTGACGAAGGAGCGGTCATCCGGGTGGAGAGCGGCCGCATCGTGGAGGAAGGCCCAGCGGCCCTGGCGCGCGGCACGCGCATCGAAGTGCGCGATCTTTTCGCCGCCGTGCCGGCACGGCTCAAATTTCTCAAATCCGAGGCCGTGGAGACCAAGCGCGCCACCGAAGCCTTCAGCCGGGCAGCGCTGGCCCGGCTCGACGTGGCCTTCAAACTCTCCGTCAATGGCCGCACGACGCTCCGTTTCCCCGCCAGCCAGACGCTCGCCGCGCGGCTTGGCGGCATCTGGCCGCCGGCCGTCACCGAAGGGCTTTTCGAGGTGGACTACGCCCTGGGCCCCATCCGCGTGCGGGGACTCATCGGCAAGCCGCTTTCCGCCCAGTCCCGGGCCGACCGCATGCTTTTTTACGTCAACGGCCGGGCGGTCCAGGACAGGCTCCTGCTTTCGGCCGTGCGCGAGGCCTACAAAGGCCGGCTGCTGTCCCGGGAATACCCGCAGGTGGCGCTTTTTGTGACGCTGCCGCCCGAGGACCTGGACGTCAACGTGCATCCGGCCAAGACCGAGGTGCGCTTCCGCGACGAACAGGTCGTCTTCCTGAACCTCCGCCGGGCCGTCGGGCAGGCCCTCGACAAGGCGCTGGTCCTGCGCACGGTCCCCGCGCCAGAGCCCTGGGTCAAACAATCCGGCGGCGAACCGCCAAAATTCGCCTCCCGCCGCGACTTTCTCGACGAACTCGTGCGCACCGACGCGCCACATCCCGACGAGACCACCCCGGCCGCGCCCCTGGTGCGGGAAGGCCCGCCCGGCCGTCCGATCGGCCAGGAAGTCCAAGACTCCCCGTCCCCTGCCGCCACACCCTACCAGGCCGTGGCCGACAACCGCCGCCACGGCCTGCCCGCGCCCGTGCGCCACCTGGAGCCGCCGGCCGTGGTCCGCCACGAGCAGCATCTCGCCCAGGCCGGGGAGCCCGGTGACATTCCATCCGACGGTCCCGGCACGGCCGTTTTCCCCGCCGACCAGGAGCGCGCCGCGCCGGATGACGCGCCGGGAATCCTGCGCGCCCGCACCCCCGAGGAGCTGGAGCCGTCGCTGCCGCCCGGAGTGCGCTACCTGGGCCAGTTCGCCGACACCTACCTTATTGTCGACCTCGGCCGGGAGCTGGTGTTGCTCGATCAGCACGCGGCCCACGAACGCATCATCTACGCCGCCATGGAAGCCACCGGCTCGCGCGGCGACAGCCGCCCGGTCGGCATTCCGGTGGAACTGACGCTGCACCCCGCCGAGCAGGCGCGACTGCAGGAACTCCACAACGAACTGCGCGCCGTCGGTTTCGCCCTCCAGTCGCCGCGCCCGGGCACGGTCGCCATCACCGGCGTGCCGCCGGGCTTAAGCCTGGGGCAGGCCAAGGAATATCTGCGCGCTGCCCTGGCCGGCCAATCCAAGACCCTGCACGATCTTTGGATTCTCATGAGCTGCAAGACGGCCATCAAGGCCGGAACCAGGCTTGCCGACGATGAGGCCGTGGCCCTGCTCGCCCAGTGGTCCAAGACACCGGAGCGGGACTACTGCCCCCACGGTCGGCCGGTGACCGTGCGCTTCGGCCACCGCGAGATGGAAAAGATGTTCAAACGCGGCAAATAATGAGAGGAAAGGCCCCGGGGAAGGGAACCCTTTTTTGTAAAAAAGGGTTCCCTCCCCCGGACCCCCACC
>NZ_JBLODY010000060.1:0-25390 GCF_047785625.1 Solidesulfovibrio sp. C21 | reverse complement strand
CTTTTTTGCAAAAAAGGGTCCCCTCCCCCAGACCCCCTCCCTCCCCAAAAACTCTTAACGGGGTTGGGGTCTTTTATGCGGCGCTTCGCCGCTGGCGCGTTTGTGGCCGCAATCGTGTCCGGCGTCGCGGCGCAAAGCGCCGCGTGCCGCCGGGCCGATTGCGGCCACAACTCCGGTACCCCGCCAACCCACGTCTTCCCCGCCCATCACCCCGCCAAAAGTTTTGGAAAGGGGTTCAGGGGGAAACTTTTTTCAAAAAGTTTCCCCCTGGCCGCCGGAGGCATCCTCCTCCTCCTCCTTCTCCTTCCCCAACAGCGCGAACGTCAGTTCGTGCTTGTTATGGGAGAGGTGGAGCAGGCGCGAGCCGGGGATGGCGCGGAACTGGTCCAGCAGGGCGAAATCGGTTTCGCCTTGCAGTTTGACCGTCAGCACGAAGCGGCGGCACTGGCCGAATTCGAGCCAGCGTGACAGCCATTCGTAGAGCCGGTCGGGGTAGCAGATCACGTCGGAAAAGAGCCAGTCCACTTCCCCGGCGTGGCGGGGATCGAGGCCGAAGGCGCTGCCCTGGCACCAGGACACGAGCGGGTCGTGGGCCACGTTTGGTGCCAGCGGCGCTTTGTCGATGCAGAAGACCCGCGCCTCGAGGCTCGCCAGGACGAAGGCCCAGCCCCCGGGACTGCCGCCCATGTCCAGGCACAGTTCCCCCGGCGCGGGGCGCACGCCCGTGCGCGTGAAAAATTCCCACAGCTTGAGGTAGGCCCGGCTCGGCGGTCCTTCCTTGTCTTCCGCGAAGCGGTACTCGCCGCCCGGCACGGGCTCGCTGGTCGCGGGCGAGGCCAGCAGCAGGTTTTCCTCCCAGAGGGTGAACGCGCCGAGGGGCGCGGTGGGCAGCGGCGCGCCGAAAACGAGGGGCTTTGCCGTCACCTTGGGCAGCTTTTCGACCACGAGCGCCGCCCGGCGGAAATGGCCCGAAGGCACCAGCGCCCAGTTGCGCTGGATGGCCTTGAGTTTTTTGGCCGCGTCGCCGATGGAATCCACGTGGAGAAAGACCGGCTCGGTCCAGACGTTGGCGGCGAAGGCGGCCTGCCTGGGCGGGCCGTCGGCCGTGACCAGCGGGTCGCGCACGGCCGTGACGGCCTCGCCGAGTTCGGTAACGAGTTCGGGCAGGAGGCCCGGGGCGGCATGGTAGACGGTAAAGGGCATAGGCGGCACCGGATAGCGAATTTGAGGGACAGACATATAGGCCGCCGGCCCGTGCGAGGCAAGGCGGGACAGGGCGGATACCGCGGAAGGGGCGAGGGCTAGTGTGGCGTTCTCTAAAAAATATGATAATATTTTTTAGAGAAAAAATAATTATTTAAATATATTATTCTCAAAATTCGTATGCACGAATTTCGAGAACGCGACACTAGGCCCTCGGCCGGACGAATTCCAGGCCAAGCAGGCTTACGTCGTCGCGGGGCGGGGTGTCGCCGCAGAAATCACGGGCCGCCCGGCGTACGGCGGCAAGGGTCGCCTCGAGGGGCTTTTTCGCCTCCCGCGTCAGCACGGACCGGATGCGGCTCTCGCCGAAAAACGCGCCCTCCGGGTCCACGGTGTCGGCCAGGCCGTCGCTGGTGACGACCAGCCGTTCACCCGGGGCCATGAAAAATTCCCCGGCCGGAAAGGGCAGGAAGCCCGAAAGTCCGATGATGGTGCCGCGCTCGGGAAGCGTCGCGATGTCCCCGTCGGGGGTGAGGCGGTACGGCGGCGGATGCCCGGCGTTGCTGTAGCGGACCCTGCCCGTGCCGAGGTCCAGGGTCATGTAGAACATGGTGAAAAATTTCGAGAAGTTTTCGAAGGGAAATTCCGCGTCGAGCCGCGTCAGCACCACTTCCGGCGGCACCACGGTGATGCGCCCCGCCGAACGGTCGACCAGGGTGGCCCGCTGGTAGTGCATGAAATTGTAGACCGAAAGCGCCACCAGCGACGAGGCCACGCCGTGCCCCGACACGTCGAGCATATAGAGCCCGACATGGTCGGGCCCCAGGGGAAAGACGTTGAAGATGTCGCCGCCGATGGATTCGCAGGGCAAAAATTCCCAGGCGAAACGGATGGCGGGCGACATGGTGAAGCGCCGGGGAAGCAGGCTCTGCTGGATCTCGGCCGCCGCCTCCAGGTCCTTTTGATGGCGCGAGTGTTTTTTTTGCAGGTCTTCCTTCTGCTTTTCGAACAGGGTGACGTCCTGGATGTTCAGGATCAGGTCGCCGCCGGGCATGGTGGAAAGGTGGAGCTGGCAGACCCGGTGCTGGCCTTTTTTGGCGACATGGGGGGCGAGCCGGCGCCAGACGTGGCCCGGGGCCGGGCGGGCGGTGATGAGGTCGGCCAGGTCGGCGCGGACCTCCTGGTCCGGAAAGGCGATGTCCAGCCAGCGGTCCACGGTGGTGTAGGAGTCGGCCGGCAGCCCGAAAATGCGCTCCATGCCCGGGGAGACGAACTCGAAGCGGCCGTCCGGGCCGGCCACGGCGATGCCGTCGTGGGAATACTCCAGGATGGCGGCCATGCGGTCTTTTTCGTCCCGAATCCGGCGTTCGTGGTCCTTGCGCGCGTCCACGGCCTGCTTGAGCCGTAGCGCCGAGTCCACCCGGGCCAGGAGCTCCGAGCGGCGAAGGGGCTTGCGGATGTAGTCCATGGCCCCGGCGGCGAAGGCCTCGGCCAGATTGGCCTCGTCGTCGCTGACCGTGATCATGATGACCGGGATGTCGGCCAGCCGGGCGTCCGCCTTGATGCGCCGCGTGCAGCACAACCCGTCGAGGCCGGGCATGATGCAGTCCATGAGGATCAGGTCGGGCAGCGGGGAGGCGCCGCCTGCCAGCGCCGCCAGCAGCTTCTCGGCCGTGCCGTAGAAAACGAGGTCGTCGAGCCCCGCGCCGCGCAGCAGGCTTTGCAGATAGACGGTGAAGGTCTCCGAGTCGTCGACAATGGCGATGCGCATGGCGGGGCGAGGGGTCAGGAGGCGTCGGCCGGGGCGATGGCGAAAAATTCCGTCAGGCGCAGCATGGAAAAAAGCTTGCGGATGGCCGGGCTGGGGTCGGCCACGCGAAAGGCCTTGCCCTTGTCCTCGCACAGGCGGCGGATGCCGATGAGAAGTCCCACGCCGGAACTGTCCATGAAGGCCACCTGGCGCATGTCGCACACCACCTCGGGCTTTTGCGTGGCGTCGAGAAGGAGCGTCAGTTCGGCTTTGAGGTCCGCCACCAGGTCCATGACGATTTCGCCGGAAAGGCCGATGACCAGCGCCTGATCGGTTTCCGTATGGGTGGGCTTTTCCATGGGGAATCTCCCTGGGACGCGGCTGCGGTGCGCCAGCGGGTTGGGCGAAGCCTGCCGCGCGCGCCGCGAAAATCCACGTGCGCGCACATGGGTATTGGGGACGCGGATGGTGTTCGGATGACGATTACGTGTTGTGCTTAGGGCAATCATCATCCTTAGGCAAGCCCGCCCCTTCCGCCTGGGCCGCGGCAAGGCGTCCGAGCGTGGTCAGTGCCTCGTCCACGACCGGCGTCCAGACATTGCCGTAGCTTAGGCGCAAGAAACGGCTGAACTGGTCGCAACTGGAAAAGATGTTGCCCGGGGCCACGCCGATGCCCTTGGCCTTGGCCTCGTAAAAGAGCCTGATGGAGTCCACGGACTCGGGCAGCTGGACCCACAGCACCGTGCCGCCGCCAGGGTGGGTGACCCTCGTTCCCGGCGGAAAGCGCCGCAGGATGCGTTCCTCCATCATGCGGGCCTGGCGTTCGAGCACGGCCCGGATCTTGCGCAGGTGGCGCTCGAAGGAACCCTGGGAAAGGTATTCGGCCACGGCGATCTGGGTGGGCGTGGCGCAGCAGACGTTGGTGGTGGCCTTGATCTCGAAGGCCTTGGCCGCATACCGCCCGGGGAGCAGATAGCCGACCCGGAAGCCCGGGGCCAGGGTCTTGGAAAACGAGGAGCAGTGGAGCACGTAGCCGTCGGTGTCGGAGGAGGCCAGGCAGCGCGGCCGGCCGCCGTCGAAATACAGGTCGCCGTAGACGTCGTCCTCGATGACCGGCACGCCCCGGGCGGCAGCCATGGCCGCCATTGCGGCCTTGTCCGGATCAGGGATGCGCGCGCCGTCGGGGTTGTTGAAATTGGGCGTGAGGATCACGGCCTTGATGTCGAAGCGGTCCAGGGCCGCACCCAGATCGGCCGGCCGCACGCCGCCGTCGGGGTGGGAGGGCAGCTCCACGGCCCGCAGGCCGAAATTCTCCAGCAACTGCAGAAAGCAGTAGTAGGAAGGGGCGGCGATGGCCACGTTGTCGCCCGGCCGCGTGACCGAGCGCAGGGCGATGTAAAGCGCCTCCATGGCCCCGGAGGTGACCATGACGTCCTCGGGCCGGGCCTCGATGCCAGCCTCGACCAGACGCCAGGCGATCTGGCGGCGA
Organism: Solidesulfovibrio sp. C21; assembly: GCF_047785625.1. Lineage (NCBI taxonomy): Bacteria > Pseudomonadati > Thermodesulfobacteriota > Desulfovibrionia > Desulfovibrionales > Desulfovibrionaceae > Solidesulfovibrio > Solidesulfovibrio sp. C21. Next base: position 20,948 of record NZ_JBLODY010000060.1, on the reverse strand, counting down.
AGTCCCAGATTCCCGAACACGCCCTCGTAGGCCACCACCGACTCGCCGCCGGCCGTCGCCACCTTGGCCAGAAGCCGGGACAACCGGCGCGTGGGCAAAAGCGATTCGTCGGTCTGGGCCACATTGAGGGGCACCATGTCGTGCCGGCCCATGCCGCTGAGTACCTCGCGGATCAGCGCCCCTCGGTTGACGGCCGTGGGCGGCTTGGCCGGCAGGCGCGACGGCCGGGGCGCGGGGGGGCGGTCGGGCCGCGAGCGCACGAAAAATCCCGACTTGGGCCGCGCCTCCACCACCCCGCGCCGCTCAAGGGCCATGTAGGCCTGGTTGACCGTGGACACGCTCACCCCAAGCCGGGTTCCCAGGGCGCGCAGCGACGGGATGCGCTCGCCAGGGAGCAGCTCCCCGGCCTCGATGCGCTCCAGGATATGGCGCTCCACGCTGACGTAGCGGAAGACGCCTTCGTCGGTCTCGGTCAGGGACATGGCGTTTCCTCCTGGCCAATCTGTTATGCCCGTTTTTTCTCTGAACTGTGTCTGTCATGGTAACAGACGTTCTGCTCTAAAGGAAGCGCGCCGCCGGTGGGGCCGACGGCTCAAAGATGAGGAGGACGCCATGCTTGTGGATCGCATCAAGGAAGACAGACAGCTTGCGGCGGCCCGTCCCGGGCTTTTGGACACCTGGCTTTCCCGCTTTCGGGACAACCGGCTCGTGCGGGTGGCGGCCGAGGCCGGCGAGCGTCTTTTCACGCCGGGGCGGCGGCTGACCGTGCGCCTGGGCCAGGGCAAATATCTGAGTCTTTCCGGCACGCGGTTTTGCCGGGTGGAGTGCCGGCGCGGCGCGGTCTGGGTGACGGCGGCGGGCAACGGCCGGGATACGGTGCTGACGCCCGGGCAGCGGGCGAGCTTTCCCCGGGGCGGCAAGGTGGTGATCTCCGGGCGGGGCGACGCGTCGGAAGCCCAGGTGTGCTGGGACTGAGGCCTTTCGTCGGTGAGGCGCAATTCGTTTGACGCCGGATCGTGTTGCCGGGCTTGGCGCAACCTGCTATCGCCAGGACAGCAAAGGAGCCTGCCGCATGGAAGAAAGCTGTCCGATCGCCCCCATCGACACGTCCATCCCGGTTCTCGGCCCGGCCAAGATTCCCTCGCCGCTGCCCTATTGCCGCTTCGCCGACGACAGCCGCGCCCGGGTGGAGCTCGACGCCAGCGAATTCGGTTCGGGCGAGGGGCCATGCTTCGCCGACTTCGAGCTGGCCGGGCCGCGCAGCCGCATCTACTACGACTCGTCCAAGGTCAAGGCGGCCATCGTCACCTGCGGCGGGCTGTGCCCGGGCTTAAACGACGTCATCCGGGCCATCGTCATGGAGGCCCACCATAACTACCACGTGGCCGGCGTGCTCGGCATCCGCTTCGGCCTGCAAGGGTTCATCGAATCCTACGGCCACGAACCCTTGGAACTGACTTCGGCCAACGTGGCCGACATCCATCAGTTCGGCGGCACCATGCTCGGCTCCAGCCGCGGCCCCCAGCGCCCGGAAGATATCGCCGACGCCCTGGAGCGCCTCAATGTCGCCATGCTCTTCGTCATCGGCGGCGACGGCTCCATGAAGGCGGCCCGGCGCATTCAGGAGGAAATCGCCCGACGCGGTTCGAAAATCAGCATCATCGGCGTGCCCAAGACCATCGACAACGACATCAACCTCGTCACCCAGTCCTTCGGCTTCGACACGGCCGTGGAAAAGGCCGCCAAGGCCATCCGTTGCGCCCATACCGAGGCCATCGGAGCCTTGAACGGCGTGGGTCTGGTCAAGCTCATGGGGCGGGAATCGGGGTTTATCGCCGCCCAGGCGACGCTCGCGCTCAAGGAAGTCAACTACGTGCTGGTGCCGGAATACCCCTTCGCCCTGGAGGGGGAGCATGGGCTCTTGCCGTCCCTGGAAAGTCGCCTGGCCCGGCGTGGTCACGCCGTGATCGTCGTGGCCGAGGGCGCCGGGCAGGACCTGCTCCCGGACACGGGGCTGCGCGACGCCTCGGGCAACCCGGTGCTCGGCGACATCGCCGAATTTCTTTCCGACAGGATCGAGTCGTATTTCCGCGACCGCGACGTCCCCATGACGCTCAAGTTCATCGACCCGAGCTATATCGTCCGGTCGGTCCCGGCCAATGCCAACGACCGGGTCTACTGCGGCTTTCTGGGGCAAAACGCGGTGCACGCGGCCATGGCCGGCAAAACGGGGATGGTGGTGTCCAAGCTCTACGGCCGCTACGTCCACCTGCCCCTCGACCTCGTGACGCTTAGGCGCAAGAAGCTCAACATCGCCTCGGACTACTGGCGCTCGGTGATCGAATCCACAGGCCAGTACACCGTAACCCCCTTCATCGACGACCCCGCCATTTTTTGCGCTAGGTAATTTTTCGGGAAGAGAGAAGAGTGTGCGAGAGGGGAACCCTTTTTGAAAAAAGGGTTCCCCTCTCGCGCTCTCCCTTCCCAAAAACTTTCGACGGTTACAGACTCTGTGACGGTAATTATCTGTAACTATTAAAAGTCTTTTGGAAGGGGGCCCGGGGGGAACCTTTTCTTCAGAAAAGGTTCCCCCCGGGAAGTCTCTTCCTCTCTCCCTATCCCCATCCCCTATTCTCTCTCCCAGGCCGCCAGGGCGCGCAGGGCGAATTCGAGGAGTTCGTCGATGGGGCGTTCGGGCAGGCTGGCGTGGGCGCAGGCCAGGTAGAGCGGTTCGCGTTCGGCCAGGGTGGTGGTGATTTCCTCGTGCAGCCCGAGTTGCGTCAATTGGGGCCGTTGTTCCTCGTTTAAGTCGGCCATGAGGCGTTCGGCCAGGCGTTCCGGGTCGGCCTGGAGGTAGAAGACCAGTCCCTTGCCCAGCAGGTCGCGGTTCTCGGGCAGGAGGATAACGCCGCCGCCCGTGGCCACCACCTGTCCCGGCTGTCCGGCGGTTTTGGCCAGGATGGCGGCTTCGGCCCGGCGGAAGGCGTCCCAGCCGTCGCGGCCGACCATATCGGCGATGGTTTCCCCGTGTTTTTCGCAAAATGCCGCATCGAGGTCGGTAAACGGCCGTCCGAGGCGCTCGGCCAGACGTTTGCCCAGGCTGGTTTTGCCCGAGGCCCGGGGGCCGATGAGGTAGATGTTGCGGTCGTCGGCAAGGGGCATGGCGGCCTCCGTGAAGGATACTGGCGGAAAAGGGGTCCGCCGCGTCCGGGAAATAGCGTTCCGGGGGCTTTCTGTCGAGCCGGGGTGTAACCGAAGGCCTCTTTGCCGCGCCAAAGACGGCAGTGTGGGCTTCTGCCCGCGCCATCGAGGAGGGACTTGCGGCATGGACGGGGTGACGGGTGCGGCCTCGGCCCACAGTCGGTCGTGCTGACGGCTGGTGGGCATGGGACAATTTCTGACGAAACTCGAGGGGATCGACGACGGCTCCCTGGCCGCCGCCGCCGCCCAAGGGGATCAACGGGCGTTCGCGGTCCTGGTGTCCCGGCACCAGCCCGACGTCCTGCATCTCGTCTCGCGCTTTTGCGACGATCCCGACGGCATGGAGGATCTGACCCAGGAGATCTTCGTCAAGGCCTACCTGAATCTGGGAACGCTGCGCAACGGAGCGGTTTTTCGCGGCTGGCTGCACCGCATCGCGGCCAACACCTGCATCGACTGGTTGCGGCGGCGCAAATCCGACGTGGATCTGGTGGCCGGAATCGAGGAATCGCTGCCCGACGAGCGCGACCAGGCCAGGCTCGAGGCCCGCGACGCGAGGCGCCGGCTGGAGGCGGCCATGACCGTGCTTGGCCCCAGGGACCGGATGCTGGTGGTGCTTTTGGGGCTCGAGGGCAAAAGCGTGGAAGAGGTGGCGGGCATGACCGGGATGACCCAGGTCAACGTCAAGGTCCGGGCCTTCCGCGCCCGGCGCAAGCTCAAGGCCTATCTGGAGAAGGAACATGGCTGAGCGGCCGGTCGGCGCGGACGACTGATCATTCGTTGCGCAGGTAGGGCCAGGCCTTGCCCGACAGGGTGCGCCAAAGCCCGGCCATGCCGAGCGTCAGCGTCAATCCCGCCGCCGCCCCCACCGTGAGCATCGCCGGCCCGGCGAAAAAGCGAAACGGCAGGTCCATGAAAAAGGCCACGAAGGCCCAGGCCAGCCCGCCGCCGATGACCAGGGCCATGCACCCGGCCAGCACCCCGAGCAGGGCGTTTTCCCCCAGAAAAACCGCCAGGATATCCCGCCGTTTCGCGCCGCAGGCTTTGTAGATGGCCGCTTCGTAGGATTTGCGCCGCATGCCCACGGCCATGGTCTGCAGCAGCACCAGCATGCCCACGGCCAGCGTGGTTCCGGCCGCGACGGTGACGGCGGCCGCGACCTTGTCCGCCACGCGCAGCACGGCGCTTAAGGCATCGCCGGTGCCGATGGCGGTCACGTTGGAAAACCGTTTGGTCACGGTGTCAAAAAGCGCCTCGGCCGGATCGCCGGGGCTTTTTTTGTCCACGGAGGCCGTGGCCAGCCAGGTCATGGGAATGCCGTCAAGCGCTCCGGGCGAAAAGACGAAGACATAGTTGATGTCGAGCGACAGCCAGTTGATGCGCCGCAGGCTGGCCACCGTGGCCGTGATCTCGCGGCCCGGCGCATGGACCGTCACCGTGTCGCCCAGGGAAAGCCCCAGGCCGGCGGCGATCTTTGCATCCACCGACACCAGCGGCGGCCCGGCATAGTCCTTGGGCCACCAGCGCCCGGCCACGATGCGCGTGCCTTCGGGCATGGTCGTGGCGTAGGTCAGCCCCCGGTCGCCTTGGACGGCCCAACGGGCGTCCGGGTCCACGCGTGCCTCCGCCACAGGCTTGCCGCGAAGTCTGGCGATGCGTCCCCGGGCCATGGGCGAGGTCTCGATACGGGTGACTCCCGGCACGGACCGGGCCGTTTGCAGGAACGCCGACAACTGGCCCGGCTGGATGTCCACGAAAAAAAAGGCCGGGGCCGTGCGGGGAATGTCCTCGGTGAAGGCGGCGCGGAAATTGGCCTCCACCAGGATCATGGCGCACAGGGTGGAAAGCCCGAGGCCGAGCGCCGCCAGCACCCGCCCCACCTGGTTGTCCGGGCGGGATATGGCACGAAGGGCCAGTCCCCGGATTCCGGGGCGGCGCGGGATGCGCCCGGCCAGAAAGACCGCCAGTCTGGCGAAAAGCCAAAACAGGGCCGTTGCCGCGACGGCCGCCACAACGAACCCCAGCCCCAGTCGCCGGTCCGGGGTGGAGGCCACGGCCAGGGCGAAAAGTCCGGCCAGGCAGACAAGTCCCGGCAGCCGGGCGGTCAGTCCGAGACGCGGGCGATCCGGGGCGTCGTAGCCGCGAAAAAGAAGCAGGGGCGGCACGTGCCCGGCGGCGGCCAGCTGGGGCAGGGAAAAGGCCAGGGCGGTCAGCGCCCCGCAGGCTCCGGCCAGCCCCAGCGCCCCGGGATAGGGTCCTGGCGGGAAACGCACCGGCACAAGCGTGCCGAGAAGCGGGCCAAGCGCGACCGGAACCATGGCCCCGACAAGCAGGCCCACGGCGATGCCGCAGGCGGCTTGCCCCGCGATCACCAGGAGATAGGTGGTCACGATCAGCCGGCGGGGCGCGCCCAGGCATTTCATGGCCGCGATGGAGGCCGTGCGGCCGTCGAGGTAGCCGGAGACGGCCTGGGAGATGCCGATGCCGCCCAAGAGCAGCGCGGCAAGGCCGACTAGGGCGGTGATGGCGGCCAGCCGGTCCATGAAGCGCGTGAGCCCCGGTTGGGCCGCGGCCGCGTCGCGCAACCGCCAGTCGGCCGTGGGAAACTCCCGACGCAAGGCGGCAAGGGTGCTCTTGGCCGTTGCGCCGGCCGGAAGCCGCAGGCGATAAAAGTGGCGGGTAAGGCTCCCCGGGCCGTCCAAGCCGGCGGCGTGCAGGCTGGACGCCGCCACGAGCAGGGGCGGTCCCAGGGCGGTCAGGCTGCCGGCGGCATCGGGCGTGCGCTCAAGCACAGCCCGCACGACATAGGCCGCGTCGGCGACGAGGATCGTATCGCCGACGCCGATCCCGAGGCGCGAGAGCAGTTCCGGCGCGACGACCGCGCCGGGCCGGCCGTCGCGAACGGCCAAGGCCGAGGCCAGAGGCATGGGCGGGCGCAACTCCACCTTCCCGTAGAGCGGATACGCCCCGTCCACGGCCCGCAGGGTGGCCAGCGTCCGGGGGGCCGGGCCGGCTGTCGCCTGGCGTCGGGCCATGACCTGCATGGACACGAGGTGGGAGACGCGGCCGAGCCGGGCCAGGGCGGCCTGTTCTTCGGCGGTCGCCGGCCGCTGGGACAGGGCCGCCTCCAGGTCGCCGCCCAGAAGCGCCGCCGCATCCTCGATGAGGCCGGCTTCGTAGGAGGCCGCCAGACTCTTGACCCCGGCCACGGCGGCGACACCCAGGGCCAGGCAGGCCAGAAAAACGCCGAAGCCTCGGAAACCGGCCCGCAATTCCCGCCCGGCCAGACGCAAAGCCAACCCTATCCCATTGGAAAAACGCATGTCCTTTGTCCTGCCTGTTGCCAGCATTACGGTAAATGGCGAGACGGGGCTTCCGTCTGGAAAAACACTATTGGCATTGCAACAAGCAGCGAAATAAGACAAGTAATGAAGATGCGCAGCATAAAGCGCCCGCGCCCATTGAGGGTGGCGCGGTTTGTAATAGGGCGGGGATTTGGGAAACGCAAGCAAGGGGGGAACGAACGTGAAAAACATGAAACTTGGCGTCAAAATCACTATCGGCTTCGGACTGTTGATCCTCATTGCCTGCGTGCTTGGCGGCATGGCTGTGGTCAACATGCACGGCGTCGAAATCCAATCCACCCGGCTGGCCAAGGAATTCGTTCCGGAAGTCGCCATCGCCAACAAGATCGAGCGGGCCGCTTCGCAGGTGATGATGGACATCCGCGCCTATGGGTACAGTGAAAATAAAAAAGATCTTGAGGCCGGCCTGCGCAATTTCGCCGAACTCAAGCGGGCTCTGGGCGAGGCCAAGGCCCACTCGGAAAAATATCCGGACCTGACCCAGCTGCGCGAGGATGTGGGCAAGGCCCAGGCCAAGGTCACGGAATACGAAAAGCTCATTGCGGACACGTCATCGAGCCTGGACGCCCTGACCGGGGTGCGGCGCACCCTGGATGTGGCCGCCGCCGCGTTTGTGAAAAACACCGGTGAGTACCAGGAAAGCCAGACCAAGACGCTGCGCGACGAAATCGCCAGGGGCATGACCGCCGAAGCCTTGCGCGACCGCGCCGACAAGGTGGCCGGCATCGACGGCCTCCTCACCCAGGTCACGGCCATCCGGGTCAACAACTACCGGGGCCAGCTCTACCGCGATCCGCGCGCCATCGAAGAGGCCATCAAGGAATTTACGCCCCTGGAGCAGGCCGTGGAAACATTGCGGGGCAAGACCCGCGCCGACGCCAACCTGCGGCAACTGGCCGCCATCAAGGACGCCGCCGGCAAGTACCGGCAGGCTCTGAGCGACTTCCTGGACAACTACAAGGTGTTGCAGGAGCTGGCCGCCAAGCGCCTGGACGCCGGCAACGGCGTGCAGGATTCGGCCGGGGCAACGGCCAAGGCGGCCCTGGAAGCCACCCAGCAGATCGCCAACGAGGCTGTCGCCAGTCTGTCCACCGCTTCCACGATCATGCTCGGCGGATTGGCCGTGGCGCTTGTGCTCGGCATCCTTGTCGCCATTTTCCTGACCAAGGCCATCACCGGCCCGGTGGTCAAGGGAGTGGAGTTCGCCAGGGCCATGGCCGAGGGGAACTTCACCCGCCTGCTCGACATCGACCAGAAGGACGAGATCGGCATTCTGGCCGCCTCGCTCAACGAGATGGTCAGCAAATTGCGTGAGGTGGTGGCCGAGGTGCAGTCGGCCTCGGAAAATGTGGCGTCCGGGTCGGAGGAGCTTTCCGCCTCGGCCCAGAGCATGTCCCAGGGGGCCACGGAACAGGCGGCCAGCGTCGAGGAAATCTCCTCGTCCATGGAGCAGATGAGTTCCAACATCAAGCAGAACGCCGAGAACGCCCAGCAGACCCAGTCCATTGCGGTCAAGGCGGCCCAGGACGCCCGTAAGGGCGGCGAAGCCGTAGTGTCGGCCATGGAGGCCATGAAGAATATCGCCGAAAAGATCTCCATCATCGAGGAGATCGCCCGCCAGACCAACCTGCTGGCGCTCAATGCCGCCATCGAGGCCGCCCGGGCCGGCGAACACGGCAAGGGCTTCGCCGTTGTGGCGGCCGAGGTGCGCAAACTCGCCGAACGCAGCGGCTCGGCCGCGGCCGAAATCTCCGAACTGTCCTCCTCCAGCGTCCAGGTGGCCGAACGGGCCGGGTCCATGCTGACCAAGATGGTGCCCGACATTCAGCGCACGGCCGACCTGGTGCAGGAAATCGCCGCCGCGAGCCAGGAGCAGAATTCCGGGGCCGACCAGATCAACAAGGCCATCCAGCAACTCGACCAGGTAGTGCAGCAAAACGCCTCGGCCTCCGAGGAGATGGCCTCCACCTCCGAGGAGCTTTCGAGCCAGGCCGAGCAGCTCCAAAGCACCATGGCCTTTTTCCGGGTGGACGGTACGGGACGCCGGCAAGTCCGGACGGTCAAGGCCCTGCCCGCTTCCGGCGGCCGGCCGGCCGCCAAGACGCCGACCCGTTCGGCCACGGCCAAGACGTCCTCCGGCGGGGTCGGCATCAACCTCGACGACAAGGACGACGATTTCGAGCGGTTTTAGAGAAGAAACTGGGGGAAAACCTTTCTTGCAGAAAGGTTCTTCCCCCAGACCCCCTTTCCAAAGATTTTTAGCGGTATATGCCAATATGTCAGTGGATTTTTAAATAATTGGCAATGGGTTGTGCAGTTAGAACACCGCCGTAAGAGTTAGAAAATTTAGGAAGGGGAGAGCGCGAGAGGGGAGAACCCTTTTTAAAGGGTTTCCCCTCTCGCATTCTTTCATTGCTTAAGGAGGCTTCGTGGATCAGGCCCGGTTGCGTGAGGAGTTTCCGGTTGTGGCCGAAGCGGTCTATTTCAACCATGCGGCCGTCTCGCCTCTGCCCGGGCGCGCCTGCGCCGCCGGACAGGCCGTGTACGAGGACAGGTGGCGGCGGGGCTCGGCCGATTATTTTCGCTGGCAGGCGGCCGTGGCCGCGGCCAGGGACGGGGCGGCGCGCCTCCTTGGGACCACGTCCGACCGGGTGGCCTTTACCGGCAACACCTCCCACGGGTTGTCGCTCGTGGCCGGCGGCATCGACTGGCGGCCGGGGGACAAGGTGGCCGTGACCTGGCCGGATTTCCCCACCGTGCGCTTTCCCTTCGACAATCTGGCCGGACGCGGCGTGACCGTTGTGGAGTTGCCCAAGCACGACGGCCGCCTGGACATGGACGCGGCGCGAAGGCTCATTCCCGGCTGCCGGCTTGTGGCGGCGGCAACCGTGGACTGGACCACGGGCGTGCGTCTTCCGGCGGAGCAGCTTGGGGCGCTTTGCCGGGAGACCGGGGCGCTGTATTGCCTGGACGCCATCCAGAGCCTGGGGGCGCTGCCCACGGACGTGGCCGCGCTGGGCGTGGATTTCCTGGCCGCCGGCTGCCACAAATGGCAACTCGGGCCCATGGGGCTCGGCATCTTCTACGTGGCGCCGCAGGCCGATGCCGCCCTCGGTACGGTCATGGCCGGCTGGCGCTCCATGCGCGACGCCGAGGAACTCGGCCTGACTTTTCGCTTGAAGGACGGGGCCGGCCGTTTCGAGGCCGGGACCCAGGACATTGCCGGCATCGCCGCCTACGGCGCATCGCTTGCCCTGTTCGAGGAGCTCGGCCGGGAAGAGGTCACCCTCCGCATTTTCGCCATAGTCGACATCCTGGCCGCCGGGCTTGCCGCGCGGGGGCTGCCCGTGGTCTCGCCCCTGACGCCGGAGGAGCGCTCGGGCATCATCGCCTTTGGCCATCCCGACGCCCCGGGCCTGTACAAGGCGCTGATGGGAGCCAACGTGGCCGTGTCGTTGCGCGACGGACGCATCCGGCTCTCCCCGCATTGCTACAACGACGCTTCGGACGCCGAGCGCTTTTTTGCAGAGCTCGACGCCTTTGGCGGATGCTGAGCGTCCTCATGGTTCGGCGGAGGCCTTTGGCGTAAGAAGAGGATGAAAAAGGGACGGCGTTCCCTGGGGAATTTTCGCGAGGGGAGCCGGGGAAGGGGAATGCCCTTTGGAAAGGGGTTCCCCTTCCCCGGCGGCGTCGGCTAAGCGAACGAGCGGGCGAACAGGTCGGCGATGGCCGCCTTGCCGGATTCTTCGAGAAACCGGGTGCCGGTGCCGGTGAAATGGGTCTGGGTGATGGTCGGCGCGGCCACCGGGGCCCAGGTGTCGCCATCCCAGGTGAACCAGCCGGCCTTTTGCTGGCAGAAGACAAAGAGCGGCTTGTTGCAGATCTTGGCGAATTCCGCGCCCCAGCCGGTGCCGCCCTTGACCGTGCCGTCCTCCTGGATGCTCCCCACCACGAAGATTTCCAGGCCGGCGTCGACCTGATGCATGATGGTGCGCAGGACCATGCGGATCTGCGGGCCGTTGGAAAATTTGCGCGCCAGAAGTTTGGACACGTAAGTGAGGCTCACGTCCTTCTTGGCCAGTTCCTCCTGGGTCAGGACGCGGATGCCGCGGGTGCGTTCGATGCGGTGCCCTTCGAACGTGTAGGTGACTTCCTGGACGCCGTGGCTTTCGGCCTGGCGGCCGAACTCGGCCTCGGCGCCCTGGGCGCCGCCGCTGAAAAGCGTGAAGTTGGTGGCCTTGGGCATGGGGACTCCTTGGCAGTGTGGTTCCTGTGGCGAGGCAGCGCCGACGCAAGCCGCCCATTTCCGGGCATTGTGCACGTTTTGGCCGGGCCGCGCAAGAAAAGGACGCGGTTTCCCGCGCCCCGGCCCATACCTTCGCGTCCCGTCGGCCCGGGCGGTCGCGCCAGCCGGGCCGAAACGGGAAAGAACGTTATTCCAACCGCATACGGGTCATGGACGTCTTGAGGTCCGAGGCCAGATGGGCCAGGCTCGTCACGGCGTCGGACGTCTGAGTCATGGACCCGGCGGTATCTTCGGCGATGCGGTTGATGTGGTCGGTGGAGCGGTTGATCTCCTCGGACGTGGCGGACTGCTGTTCGGCGGCTGTGGCGATGCCACGCACCTGATCCGAGGTTTTTTCCACGAAATTGAGGATCTGGTGCAGGGCGTCGCCGGCTTCGTGGGCCAGGTTGTCGGCGTCCTCGATGCCCTGGGTGGTCTCGTCGGTGGCGGACATGTTGCGCCGGGCGCTTTCCTGAATGGCCCGGATGTAGTTGCTCACCTCTTTGGTGGCGGCCATGGTCTTTTCGGCGAGCTTTCGCACCTCGTCGGCCACCACCGCGAATCCCCGTCCGGCCTCGCCGGCCCGGGCCGCCTCGATGGCGGCATTGAGCGCCAGCAGGTTGGTCTGATCGGCGATGTCGGAGATGACCTGCATGATCTGGCCGATGCCCTGGGCCTGGCCGCCAAGATCCTGCATTTCGGATTTGAGCCCGGCCGCCTTGACGTTGACCGACTCCATCACGCTTATGACCTTGGCCACGAGGTCCGCGCCGGTGGTGGCCATGGCGTTGGCCTTGCTGGCCGTCGAGGCGGCGTCCCCGGCGTTTTTGGCCACCTCGAGAATCGTGGCGTTCATCTCTTCGATGGCCGTGGCCACTTCGGCCGTGCGGGAGCGCTGCTCCTCCATGCCTTCGGTGGACTGGGAAATGTGGCTGGTCATCTGCTCGGCCGCGTCGGCCAGGGACTCGGCCACGGCGGTGGCTTCGGACACGCCCTGGGCGATGCGGTGGTTTTGGTCGGTGATGGTGCGTTCCTTGAGCACCACGCCCGTGAAGTCGGCCACGGACACGAAGCCGCCGATGAGGTTGTCGTCGAAGTCCAGGATTGGGGTGGAGAAGATGCTGATGTATTTGCGGTTGCCCTTGTGGGTGTCGAATTCCGTCTTGGAACTCTGGCGGGAGCGTTCACGGATGGCCTTGTCGGCTATGGTTTCGCGCTCCTCGTTGTAGAAGAAGCGGGAGAAGCTTTTGCCCACGTGGCTTTCCGGGGTGCCCTCGTTTTCCGTCAGACGCACCATGTGCTGGTTGACCCATTTGATCTTGCCATCTTCCCCGACGATGGCCATGGGCGTGATGATGTTGCCGAGCATGGCTTCGTCCTTGCTCAGGCGTTCCTTGATGGCCTTTTCATGGGGCAGGATGGATTCGCGCAGGGCATCGGCGCGGAGCAGGGGGTCGTCTTCCAGCTTGCAGTCGAAAGTGGCGGAGGCGATCGAGGCGAACATGCGGCTGATAGAGGCAAACATCGTTTCCAGGCGTCCCTGGGCCCACAGCAGGAAGCCCGAGACGAGGACGAAGGCAAGCCCCAGGAGACAATAGGAAAGGATACCGCCGGCCAGGGCGCTTGCGACAAGGAGGACGGCGTTGGCGATAAGGACTGCGAACAGCAACGGACGTTTCATGATTCCTCCTGGGAAAAAATGGACAAACATCCGTGGCAGCGGACACGTCGGCCGTAACGTATAATCACCCGAACCGCAATAATACAGTCGCAATTGTAACAGCGCGGACTCGTTCAGTAGACAAGGCAGGCGTCCGTGGCGGCGCGTTCCAGGAACAGGCGTACGAGCGGCGCGGCCATGGGCCGGGCGTCGCCCGGGGCGAAGGCGTCCTGGGGGGCATCCGGTTTGCCGTTCCAGTCGGAAAAGCGCAGCTCCACCACGTTTTCCCCGGTCTGCCCGGGCAGGACGGCGTCGGACAGGCAGGCCGGGACCAGCCAGGGCCTGGCCGGCAGGGCGTCGCAGTGGGTCACCGGCACACCGTTAAAAAGCACGCTTATGCGCTGGCCGGGGAGGGGGTTGCCCAGGGACAGGCCGAGCCGGACCGCCTCGGGCCCGGGCAGGCGGAAACGGCAGGTCGCGGTCGGCCCCATGGCCCAGCGCCAATGCCCGGCCGCGTCGCCCTCCGCAGGGCCGATGCCGTCCAGATTAAGGGCCAGGGAGGTCGAATCCAGGGTCTCCTTGGCGATATCGCCGGCCCGGATGTCCACCCCGGTCAGGCGTAGGGTCGGGCCGGCGTTGCCGGTCATGGTCGGCTGGAAGGTGGTGGTTTGCATGTCGAAGGCAATCGAAAGCCGTGAAACCGGGCGGCCGGGGCGCAGGATCACCGTCTTGTGCTCGGCGGGATCGGGGCCGGTGCTGGCAAATGCCTGCCTGGGCGCGTCGTCGTCGAAAGCGTAGGTCATGGCCAGGCTGTTGCCGGGGCCGGGGTTGTCGTAGGCCACGTCCAGTCGCACGAAGATGGGGCTTGGGGCGGCCGTTTGCGGCAGGGCGACGGTATAGGCCAGGCGGGTCGGTTTGCCGCCCGCTTCCGGTACGGCCCGGCCGCCGAAGACCGGCAACAGGCGGATGCCCGAAACGGCCGAGGCCTGGGCCGCCACGTCCCGGGGCATGAGTTCCAGGCGCAGGCTGCCCGGCAGCGCGGCAATGGCCGGCGGGGTGCGCGCAATGGTGAAGTGGTACACCGTCACCCCGGTCGCCCGGTCCACGCGCCTGGGTGGGGCGCCGCACCGCTTCGCCAGTTCGGCCTCTGTCCTGGCCAGATGGCCGAAATCCCGAAACGAGACGAAATCGAGGGCCGCCGTGGGACCGGACAGGTCGACGCTCCGGCCGGTCAGCGGGTTTTGGGCCGTGAAGCGGTTCAGGTACCAGCCCACGCCGTCGGCTTCCTCGGTTGCGGAGTAGACCACCAGTGCGCCCGGCCGCACGAGGCCCGGCAGGGTGCGGGCAATGGCTTTGTAGGTTCCGGTATGGCTTTGCGGCGCGCAGTAGCGGGCCTGTCCCGCCGGGCCGAGAAACCAGACGAGCCCCCAGGCGGCAAGGGCCAGGGCGGCGGGGCCCATCCACCTGTCCGGGCGCGGCAGGGCGGACAGGGCGGCGCTGGCGGCGACGGCGACAAAGGGCACGGCAAAGGCGAGGTGCCAGGGGCTGAAATAGGAGGCATAGCGCACCGCGACCAGGGCGGCGGCCGGGGCCAGGACCATGGACGCGGTCATGAGGCAAAGAGGCCGGCAGCGTCGCCACAGCACCGGCAGGCCGGCCAGCATGGTCAGGACCACGACCGCCTGGGCCGGGGCGGCGGAGGAACCGGTGGCGGCGGCGCTTTGAGTGCGCAGCCAGGTCGCGGCCGTCTCCAGGGCGCTTGTGCCTTCCATCTCGCCCGCCGTGGCGTGGAAAAAAACGTAGGCGGCGGCAAAGCCGAGCAGTGCGCTTATGGCGTAGAGGGCAAGCGGGCCGGGTCGGCGCAGCTTTTTGTCGGCCGCGACCGACACGGCCGTAAAGAGCGCCTGGGCGCCCAAAACAAGCAGCGACAGGTAATGCAGGGCCAGATAGGCGAACGTGGCCGCGGCCGCTCCCACCATGCGGGAGGGCCGGGGCTCGTCCCGCCAGTCGAGAAGTCCCTTGGCGGCCAGCAGGGAAAAAAGCGTGATCAGGGAATAGGGCCGCACCTGGCGCGACCAGAGCAAAAGCGGCCCGGCGACGGCCAGCATGGCGGCGGTAAGCAGGGCCGGGCCGCGTCCCAGGCGGGGCCTGACCAGGGCATAGGCCACCGGCACAACGGCGGTTCCGGCCAGGGCGCTTGGCAGGCGCAGGGCGAAATCCGACACGCCGGCGGCCATGACGGCTTTTATGAGCAGATAAAAGCCCGGCGGATGAAAATCCGCGACCCGGCAGCGGGCCAGGATTTCCATCACGGATTGGGAAGCTGTGAGCGGTACGAGGATTTCGTCCCACCACAGCGACGGCGTGCCGAGATGCGCCAGACGCATGGCCAGGGCGATGGCGGTTACGGCGGCAAGGGCCCAGAGGTACGGGCGATCGCCGGCAGTGGGTGCGGTGCGGTGCGACATGGCGGCCTTTCCGGATGCGGCGCGAGGGCGTCCGCGTCGATGCCCCGTTCATAGGCGTGGCCGGGATGATTTGGCAACCCGGGGCTCAGGCCGGAGATGCATAATAACAGCGTCTCTCGAAGCAGGGCCGGCACAGGGTCTCCCCGCCGGAGACGATCTCGCGCCCGTCCAGAACGGACTCGCCGCAACGCGCGCACAGGCAGGCCCGCACCGGCCGGCCGGGCAGATCCTCGGGGCGAAGGGGCACGGCAACCGGGGTCAGGCGGAAAAGCGCCTCGTCGGGGATCGTGGCGAGAAGCGCCGGATCGGCGTCCTTGTCCGGACCGTCCTCGCGCGCGGCCACGCGCACGGCGACCCCGGTGCGCAGGTTGACGAAGGTGGCCGCCATCTTGCCGTAATCGAGCACCTTCATGGTGCGCTTGCCGGGCCGGCAGCCGGTCAGGGCCATGATGGCGTCCGTGGCGCAGCGGTCGATCTCCACGAAGACGATCAGATTCTTGCGGTCCGCGCCCCTGGGGTCGGCGATGCCGATCTCCCGCAGGCCGGCCATGGTCATGCGGGTGCCGATCCGGATGCCCCGGCAGACGTCGCCGTGAAAGCGGCCCGCCTCTTCGAGCAGACGGGCGTAGGTCTCGGATTGCGTCGTATCCATGCCGCTTCCTCCCTTGGCGCGTCTTGTCCCAGGGGCGCGGGGAAAAAGCAATCCATCACGCAGGGTTGTAAAATCGTGTGCCTTGTGTCGCTAAAAAATTTCGGAAGGGGAGAGCGCGAGAGGGGAAACCCTTTTTAAAGGGTTTCCCCTCTCGCATCGCTACTTCGCTCCTTCCCCTACCTCCCGGGCGAAGGCGGCGAAGCGCTGGTCGTCGTTGCGGATGTGGCCGACGAACCAGGTTCCCAGGTATTCGAGCGTTTCCAGGGACAAGAGTCCCGGACCCTCGCCGGTGCGCTTTTCCAGGTCCCGCGTCATGCTGCGGAAGGTGTCGTGCTGGCGGCGATGGTCCGCGAGATCCGGGTAGTCGTAGCCGGCCATGGTGGCTTCCTCGTCGGTGAAATGGCCGTCGGCATAGGCCTGCATGCCCTGGAAGGCGTCCAGCACGCCCTGCCGATGGTGCCCCGCCTGTATCTGCGCCCCCAGTTCGGAAAGCATGTCCAGAAACATCCGGTGTTGCTCGTCGATGGCGTCAAAGCCGGTCTTCAGGCTGTCGTCGAAGATGGTGGACTGCATGGAGAATTCTCATCCTTCAAGGTGGTGGGACAGGCCGCCCCGCGGTTCGAAGCGGCCTGCCGGCGAACCGGGGCTTATTCCGGCGGGGCCATGAACTGCGGGCCGACGGGGTCGGTCACGTGTTCGGCCAGGATGCGGTTGACGGCCTCGAAATCGGCGGCCGTGAGCGCAAAGTCGAAGATGTCGCCGATGGGGGCCATCTGGGCCGGCCGGCGGCCGCCCCACAGGGCCACCTCGACGCCCTGGTCGAGGACCCAGCGCACGGCGAAGGGGAGCAGTTCCTTGCCGTGGCGCTCCTTAGCCCAGGCGGCCAGGGCCCCGGCCGCGCCGAGATATTGCCCGAACCGGGGCATGGCGAATTTGGGGTCGAACCGACGCAGGTCGTCGCCGGTAAATTCCCGATCCGGCCGCATGGTCCCGGACAAAAGCCCCCGGCAAAGGGCCCCGTAGGTCATGAGCGCCACGCCGTGCCGCTTGCAGTAGGGCAGGATGGCGGTTTCCATGTCCCGCTCGAACAGGTTGTAGGGCGGCTGGCAAAACGACAGCCTGGCCCGGCCGCGAAAGGCTTCCATCTGGGCCGGGTCGTAGTTGCTCACCCCCACGCAGCGCACCTTGCCCGACAGCCGCAGCCGCTCCAGGGCGGCCGCCGTCTCCTCGAAAGGCACCTTGCCGTCCGGCCAGTGCACGAAATAGATGTCGATGGTCTCGACGCCGAGCCGGCGAAGCGAATCCTCGACCTCGGCCTCGATGCGGGCGGGGCTGGCGTTGCGGCGGACCTGCCCGTCCTTCCAGGCCAGGGCGACCTTGGTCGAGATATGCACCCGATCGCGGCGGCCGTATTCCTTGAGGGCCTTGCCCACGATCTCCTCGGACCGGCCGAAGCCGTAGACCGGGGCGGTGTCGATCAGGGTGACCCCGGCGTCCAGGGCGGCGTGGATGGTGGCGATGCCCTCCCGCTCGTCGCTGCCGCCCCACATCCAGCCGCCGATGGCCCAGGTGCCGAGCGCCACCCGGGAAACCGTCAGATCCGTATCCGGAATGTGTACGTATTCCATGGCGATACTCCTGTAAGGATGCGGGAGGGGAAACCCTTTGCAAAGGGTTCTCCCCTTCGCGCTCTCCCTTCCCTCGATATTATGCCTTTATGGGTATTGTACGGGTAATACGCTGTTACTATTAAGAGTCTTTGGAAAGGGGGCCTGGGGGAAGAACCTTTCTGCAAGAAAGGTTTTCCCCCAGACGGTCTTCAATAGGCCCTAGGCCAGGCTGATGGCCTGGGAGGCTTCCCACAGGCCATGGATGTTGCAGAAGGCGGCGGCGGTCAGGGTGCCGGGGGCGGTGGTCTTCATGGAGAAGGTCACGCCGTGGAAGGTGTGGACGGGGCCGGTGTTGGGCCCCTCGACCGCCTCGCCGTGGGCGGTGAACTCGAAGCTGCCCACCTCGTAGGCGAATTTTCCGCCTTCGGGCTTGAAATAGACCCTGGTCCAGCGGATGTGGTGTTCGGTGGTGTTGGGGTGGGCGATCTCCTTGCCCAGGGAGACGCGCACGTCGAAAAAGCCGTCCGCCGGGACCTTGGCCGGGCATTCGATCACCGGGACGTGCTTTTCCTTTTTCCAGTCAGCCGTTTGAAACAGATCGACCATACTCATGCTGCACCTCGCAGTGGTTTGGCGGCATGGTAAACACCTTTGGCCGTGGTTTGGCAAGCCCGGATGCGTTTAGCGGGGTATGTAGCCGTGATCCCCGCCGGTCGGGCCTTTTTTGCGGGCGGGCGCGGGATGTCGCTCCTGCCAGCAGGCGCGTTCGGCTTCGAGCAGCCCCCAGTTGGTGAGCTTGATGGTGTTGCCGGCGCCGGCTTCCGGATCCTCGCCCTCGACATGCTGCACGATCAGGCTGACCGGGCGGGTCCAGGGATCGATATAGCCCCATTTGTTGCCCATGATCCGGCCGTCGAGCTCGCCCTTGTATTCGGTCGGGTCGCCGTAGCGGGAAAGCAGTTCGCCGCTGATCCGGCGGAAAAAATCCAGGCTGCCGTCCCGGTAGCGGGCCTTGATCCTGGCCACCCGCCCCGGCGCGGCGCAGGTGCCGACCAGGACGTAGCCCGAGGAGAAGTACTTGTCGGGCTTGAGCGGAATGCGACGCATCCAGGGGGCGTTTTTGACCGGGCGCTCCCGGGCGAGGGCGAGGCGGCCCTTGTAGCTTTTGGCCGCGTCGCCAAGGGTGATGCCGGCCAGGTTGGATGGCGTTTCGGCCCGGACGGCGGTCGGCGCGGCCAAAAGCAGCAAGGCGAAAAGGATGAAGGCGCGGCAACGAAACATGGCGGACTCCTTGGGGGCGCGGCCCGGGCATGGCGTCAAGGCCGATCCGGGCACCGGGCCGTGGCGGGGCGATCCCTCGCGGTTAGTGCTTGTTGCTGAAGCGGGTCCTGTCGTGGATGCCCCGGCGGTTGATCTCTCGGGCTTTGAACGCGTCGAAGTCGAATTTCCCCGGGGCGATGATGTCATGGCGCTTGCGTACGCTTTGGCGGATGAAAAACCATAAGCATATGCTGAGAATCAGGAAGAGCAAGGCGAAAACAAGAATTGTCTCCAACATGGGGTCGTCATAGCCTGAAAGAAAGCGAGTGTCATCCGGCGGCGTCGACTTCGGTGAAAAGCGCTTCCAGGGACGCCCCGGGCGCGTCCAAAAGCCAGCCGGCCAAAACGGCCAGGAGCAGGGAGCAGGCCACGCCGCCAAGAAACAACCACATCCGTCCGGACATGTTTTTCCCCTCGCCTGAAGGTCGGGCACCGCCAGCAGTTCGTCCCGATCGCTCCCGCCTTTGTCGCGCCCGCCCCGCGTCCGTCAGTTCATGCGCAGCATGCGGTGCGGCCCGCCGGTGGTGGTCATCTGCCACACCTTGCCGTCTTTGACGAAATAGCGCGACCCATCATACTCCGCCGTGACCGAGTCGCCATTGATGACGGCTCCGGTCCAATCCTTGAACGTCGCCAGGGTCTTGCCGTCCATCACGTAGTAAAGCATGGCGTAGCCGTCGCCTTCCTTCACCAGACAGAACTCGTACTTGTTGGGCCGGTTGTACTCGCTGGGCCGGCTCCTGACGTAGCAGCCGACAAGCAGCGGGTTGGGGGCTTTTTCGACCTTGGCGTAGACCGATGGCTTTCCTGTGGCGTCCTTGGGGCCGATGGCGTTGAGGCCGTTGCAGGCGCAAAGGCACAGGGTCAGGGCCGTGATGCAGGCGATGCCGGAGATGCGACGCATGGGTTGTCTCCCGGTTTATGGGTTGAATTTATTTTCTATGTTTTTTCCCCGACAGAGTAAACCGTCACGGATGCGCCTTGTGCCGTGATGGCCGCCGTACAGGCGCAGGGTCTCCCGGTCCTCCAGCAACGATCATTTTTGGTGATATTGGAAACAACTCCGGCCGGGGGTTGCCGGAACATGATGAAATGCCGTATCCCGATAATAGGCCCTTTATCCTCGCATAGTAGAAACAAGGAGTTGCGCATGCCCCCGAGCCGACGTCGCATTCCGTTCCCGTTTCTTGCCTGTCTGTTGCCGGCGGTGTTGGGTCTTTTATCGCTTTGGGGCTGCGGCAACGGGGACGCCGACAAGGAGAAGGCCGCCGCGTCGCAGCCCGTGGCCGTCATGGTCGCGGCCCAAAAGCCGGTTGTGGCCGACGTGCCGGTGTACGCCGAATATGTGGGACGGCTGGCGGCCAAGGAAAACGTGGATATCCGGGCCAGGGTGGAGGGCTATCTCAAGGAGCGGCTTTTCACCGAAGGCTCCGTGGTGAAAAAGGGGGACCTGCTTTTCGTCATCGAGCCCCGCCAGTACCAGGAGAGCCTGCAAAAGGCCCGGGCCGAGCTGGCCCGCCAGCAGACGCTTTTGTCCAGGGCGCAGGTGGATTTCACGCGCTTTGAAAAGCTTTACAAGCAGGGCGCGGTCAGTCGCGATGAATACGACACCAAGCTCACCCGCCAGCACGAGCTCGAAGCGGGCGTGACGAGCGCCAAAAGCGCCGTGGAAACGGCCGAGCGCGACCTCGGCTACACCCGGATAAGCGTCCCCATCACCGGGCGCATCGGCAAGGCCTTCGTCAATGTCGGCAACCTGGTCGGCAAGGGCGACAACACGCTTCTGGCCGAGATTTCCTCCACCGACCCCATCTATGTCGATTTCTCCATCAGCGAGCGCGATTACCTTGAGCTGGTCAAGGCCATGCAGGCCGGCAACGGCGGCAAGGCCCAGGACTTTCCGCTGACGCTCATCCTGGCCGACGATTCAACCTATCCGCTGACGGGCGCGGCGGACATGGCCGAGCGGGCCGTGGATGCCAAGACCGGGACGCTCGGCGTGCGCGGCGTGTTTCCCAATCCCGACGGCATCCTGAAGCCCGGGCAGTTCGGCAAGGTCCGGGTGCTTTTGGAAAACAGAAAGGGCGCGTTGCTCGTGCCCCAGCGGGCCATTTTCGACGTCCAGGGCAGCAAGTCGGTCTACGTGGTCGGCCCGGGGAACAAGATCGAGGCCAAGGCCGTGACCCTCGGCGGCAGCCAGAACGGCTCCTTCGTCATCGACTCGGGCCTGACCCCGGACGATATGGTGGTGGTCGAGGGCATAACCAAGGTGCGCCCCGGCGCCGTCGTCAAGGTCGCGTCGCCGTCGGCCAAGGACGGGGGAGGAAAAGAGTAAGGAGCCGGGGGAGGGAACCCCTTTTTGAAAAAAGGGGTTCCCTCCCCCGGAC
>NZ_JBLODY010000005.1:0-120079 GCF_047785625.1 Solidesulfovibrio sp. C21 | reverse complement strand
CACCTACGGCTACCTGTTCTAGCGGCGACGGCAACGAACATACGGCCTCCCGCCTCCCAACAGCACTCCCATCCCACCAGCCCGACCCGGAAAAGGGGGGTCCGGGGGGCATCAAGCCCCCCGGCGGAGAGGTGCGGGAGAGGCGGAGCCTCTCCTGCCGGGTCCAGGGGAGGTGGCACCTCCCCTGGCGAAATCCCGCCACTCCACGACAACTACGGCTGCTGTTGATCGCCCTGCTGTGCTGGGGCGTCGTTGCCGCGGCCGCGCGGCACGATGAGCACGCGTTTGAGCGGCCCGTCGCCTTTGGAGCGCGTGGAGATGGCTTCGTCCTCCTGAAGGGCCAGGTGCACGACCCGGCGGTGGTAGGAGGAAAGCGGTTTTGTGGACTGGGGCCGCCCCAGGGTTTTGGCCTTGTCGGCGAGGAAAATGGCCATCTTGCGCAGGTTGTCGTCCTGGCGCTCACGGTATTCGCCGGTGTTGATCTGGACCTTGATGGGGCTGCCGTGACGACGGATGACGATGCGGTTGACGAGGTATTGGATGGAGGAAAGGGTCTGTCCTTCGCGGCCGATGAGCAGGCCGGAATTTTCCTCGTCGAGGATGAGCACGGAGACCCGCTCGCTGTGGCCGGAGATTTCGTATTCTGGAATCTGGCCGAGGATGCCGTCGAGCATCTGGTCCATGACTTCGCGCACGATGGCTTCAAGTTCGGGGGTGATGGGCTGGGGCGGCGTTTCCGGAGCGGCCGGCCGGCGTTCCTCGCGGTTGCCGCGGGATTCGCGCCGGGGGGCTTCCGCCCCGGTCTCCTCGTCCATTTCCATCATGTCGTCGTCGGAAATGTCGTCGTCCGGGGCAACGCCCTTAAACGATTCCGTGACCGGGGGCGTGACGGGTTCCACGACAGGGGCCCGGACGGCTTCCTGGCGCGGGGGAACAGGTTCGGCCGGAGCCGACGCGGGCTTTTGCTTTTGCGGGGCGGCTTCCTGGCGCGGCGGCCGGCGCGAACGGGTATTTCTTTCGGCCTTGGGCGCGGCGTCGCGCTTTCGGGATTCTTCCATGCCTTGCAGGAGGTTGACTTCCTCGCGCAAGCGGGCCCGGACCTCGGCTTTCTTCTTGCCGACGAGGCCGAAGATTCCGGAGGAGCCGCCGGAGACGATCTCCACTTCCAGCTTTTCACGGGGCTCGCCGAAATGGCGGCAGGCCTCCTCCATGGCTTCATCGACGGTCTTGCCGCTGAAGGTTCTGAATTCGCTCATAAACGCTCCTTGATTGCACTTGCGCCGCTTTGTTGCGGCCATGGATGCCCGATGACGAAGGACGTCACGAGTGCTTCTTGTTGAGCATCCAGTATTGCTGGGCGATGGAAATGACATTGTTGACCAGCCAGTACACAACCAAACCAGAGGGGAAGTTGAGGAACATGAAGGTGAAGATCACGGGCATGAGCAGCATGATCTTGGCCTGGGTGGGATCGCCCGGGGCCGGGGTCATTTTCTGCTGCAGGAACATGGTCGCGCCCATGATGAGCGGCGTGATGTAGTACGGATCCTTGGCCGAAAGGTCGACGAGCCAGATCATGTGCGTAAAGGGCAGGTAGGTAATAAACGCCGCGTGCCGCAGTTCGATGGAGTGCAGCAAGGCCTGGTAAAGGCCGAAAAAGACCGGGATCTGCACGACCATGGGCAGACAGCCGCCGGCCGGGTTGACCTTGTAGGTCTTGTAGAGCTGCATCATCTCTTCATTCATCTTCTGGCGGTCTTCCTTATACTTCTCCCGCAGTTGCGAGAGCATCGGCTGGAGCTTTTTCATCTGCTCCATGGACTTGTAGCTCTTGTGGGAAAGCGGCCAGAAGATTGCCTTGATGAGCACGGTCAAAAGAATGATGGCCACGCCGTAGTTGCCGACGTAGTCGTAGAAGAAGCGCAGAAGCTTGAGCAGCGGCTTGGCGATGAAGTCGAACCAGCCGTAGTCGATGGCCGCGGACAGGTGGTGCGGGGCCATGGCCAGGTACTTCGGGGCCTTGGGGCCGAGGTAATAGCTGATGGAGAGGTCCTGGCGGCCGCCGGCCGGAATCTCGATGCCGTCCTTGTCCACGGCCAGGCGGAAAAGCCCGTCCTCGATCTTGGCCTTGCCGAGCAGATCCGTGGTGTCGGGAATCACGCCCACCAGGAAGTAGTTGCTCATGATGGCGCCCCACTCCACCGGCTTTTCATCGGCGATGCCCTCGGCCAGCTTCTTCTCGCTGTTGAAAAGCTCCAGGCCCGAGGTGTCGTAGAAGGCGGCCTGGGTGGGATTGTAGCTGTCGCCCTCGGCCGAAAGGCGGTCCACGGCCACGGTCATGGACAGGCGGTCGCGCACCGGGTTGGCGCCGGTGTTGGACAGGGAGAGCTTTTCATCGATGAGGTAGCTTGCGCCGGAAAAGGTCAGGACGCGCTTGAGGATGGTCTCGCCCATGCGGCCGACAAAGGTCACGGAGGCGCTCCCCGAGGCGTCGAGGGTGACATCGCCGCCCTGGACGGACCACTCCACGTTCTGCCAGGTGGGGGCGCCGTTGAGGATGAGGCCCAGGGGGGCCTTGGCGTGTGCCTTTTCGTTTATGAGGTCGACCAGGGGGGAATTGTCGGCAATGGTCTGACGGTACTGTTTGAGGGAGAACCGGGAGAGCAGGCCGCCGGAGCTGTTAAAAACAGCCGTGTACAGGGGGGTGTCCACGGTCAGTGTCTTGCCGGGGGTGGGGGCGAAAGCGGAAAGGGTTTCGGCCGCCGGCGCCTTCGCCTGGGTTTTCCCGGGGGCGGTTTTGTCAGGTGCGGGAGCCTGGGTTTGCGTCGTGGTTTCGGTCTTATGGACCGGGGGCTTGGTCGGAAACAGGAAGTTCCAACCCACCAGGACGACAAGGGAGAGAACCACGGCCAGGATTACGCGTTTGTTTTCCATTGTCCTTCAAATCCCGTCGATGAGTGTGGGTGCGTCGCATGGGGGACGCTTCTCGAGGCGCTCTCGGGCGCGGCCAGGGTGCTTGGGGAACAGGGTCGAGACCGCCCCGGGCCAGGGGATGGCAACGCAAAAGCCGCCACAGGGCGAGCAGCCCGCCCCGCAGCACGCCGAACCGCTCCAGGGCCTCGATGGCGTATTCGGAGCAGGTGGGCACGAAGCGGCAGCATGGCGGCTTAAGGGGCGAGAGGGCAAGCCGATAGAAGGTTATGACCCAGATGAGGGCGCTTCGCATGGGGTCGGACTCCCCGGCCTGGCCACCCGATCGAAATCCCTGGCCATCCGTGCCAAAAGTGGACGGAGGTCGCGGCAGGCCGCATCCAGAGGCAGATGGCCCGGGTCCAGGCTTTTTTTGGCGACGACCACGATATCCAAGGCGGAGACGGCACATGGGGCGTCCAGGCGGAAGCACTCGCGCAAAACGCGTTTGACACGGTTCCGGGCGACGGCATTGCCGACCTTTTTACTGATGGCCATGCCGAGTCGCCAAGGAGCGTCCCGATCCTGACGCGGCAGGACGAATAGGAGAAATAACTTGCCGTGATAGCGGCGGCCCGCATCGAAGCAGGCCGCGAACTCCCATCGCGTCCGGAGCCTTTGCGCCGGAGAAAAGCCTAGACCGCCAGACGTTTGCGACCCTTGGCCCGACGGCGGCGCAGGATGGCCTGACCGTTTTTGCTCCTGGAGCGAACCAGGAAGCCATGCGTGCGTTTTCTGCGGATTTTGCTCGGCTGGTATGTTTTCTTGCTCATGCATAGACTCCATGAATTGTGATGAACTTCTTCCAATAGCCGCGAAAGCCGGCATCGTCAAGGCTGTCGCCCAGCGGGAATGTCGTTATCCCCGTTTGGGCGGTCCGCCGGCGAGTCCTTCGGGGGCGTGCACAGCAACCGTGCCCCCGCCAGGGCGAGTGCGCCCAGAAACAATACGGGGTCGGACTCGCCGACAGCCAGGACTGTCAGAACAGCCATCCCGGCCGCGACGAGGCATAGTGCCTTTTTTTGGACTGCCAGGGAAGCGGCCAGCAGGCCGAATCCGGCCAGGGCCAGGGAAAGATTCCAGCCGTTCGATATAACCATTTGTTTATACTACAATTAAGGCACAGCCCTCGCAATAAATTTCTTTTTTTTGCATTTTCTGCTTGACGGGTAGTGGTGAACGGCCTAGATACATTTCTCCACGTGACGCGGGGTGGAGCAGACCGGTAGCTCATCGGGCTCATAACCCGAAGATCGCAGGTTCAAATCCTGCCCCCGCAACCAAGGAAGTCCAAGGGCTTACGGAAGAAATTTCGTAGGCCCTTTTTCTTTTGCCTAATCTATTCCTAACCCCCCTCCCACTGAGGTGGTTGTAAGCTGTAAGGCGGCTGTAAGGCGGCGCGCGATTTGGCACTGATTTGCGCGCGGTTTGGCACGCCGCCGTGTGGTTGGAATCTACTGTAACGAGGCCTCGGCAACGTGGATGCGTTCGGCGGCGAGGGCTGCATATTCGGGCGAAAGTTCCACCCCAATAAAGCGTCTGCCGGTCTCCACACACGCCAGGGCGGTGGTGCCGCCACCGAGGAATGGGTCGAGCACGTTTGCCCCCGTAGCGGCCACCGCCAGCAGGTCCTTGACCAGGGCCACGGGCTTCCCCGTGAGGTGGACCTTTTTCCTCGGGTCCACGCCGTAATGGAACACGCCCGGGAAGCATTGCCGCGTGTGCGTCCGCATCTTCTCCTTCGCGGCGTGGATCACGAACTCCGCGTCGTGTCGGAAAGCCCCCATTGTCGGCCGGGCGTTCGGCTTGTGCCAGACCACTATCCCTTTCCAAAGCCAGCCGGCGGCCTGGATCGCATCGGTCATGGCCGGCAGTTGCCGCCAGTCGCAAAAGACCAGGCAGGGAGCGCCCGACTTGGCCAGCCGCCAACACTCCCCCAGCCATAGCGTCGCCCACATGACGAAAGAGCGCTGGTCCTTCAGGTCGCCGAGCATCGGGGGGTAGACCTTTTTCGTGCCCGAAGCCTGGTATTTTGAGGCCGGGGCCGCCTGGCGCGCGGACAAGTGCAGCCCGCCGCTCGAATACGGCGGGTCGGTGAGCACCATGTCCACCGAATCCGCCGGAAGCTCTTTCAAAACCGCCAGGGCGTCGCCAGTGTAGAGGACGCCGTTGTCAAAGATCGTTTGAGGTAACACCCGAGTGCTCCTTTTCCGGGGCTCTCAGGCTCTCTTTGTCGGGGCTCGCGGCCCTCACGTGGTTGAGGGTATGGCAACGGGGACATTTGATTTCGATGGTCCCGGTGCCCTTGGCCAAAAGACGTCCGCATTTGCCGCAACGTATCTCCATGCTTGCCTTTACAAGGTTGGGCCGGAAGCTGTAGCCCTCTAACGCTCGTGCACGAGCTTGGAGCGCGGCTTCGGCCGTGGCGCGATGTCCCCACATCGCGTCGGTGGGGCGGTGGCTGCCGCCCTGCCGCTCCTCTTCTTAATATCGTGCGACCCGTTGCCCTCCTTCGTCCGCCTCGATGGACGTTCGGCAATGGCCGGCTCCGAAGACGCCGTCCAGGCAGATTTCCAGTACGCGCCCTATGCGGCTGCCGGCGGCCGAGGCCTTGCCCACCCGGCTGGAAACCGTTTCGTCGGGGTCGCCGCCGGTCAGGACGGAAAGGAACTGGTCCAGGCCGAGCAGGACGTTCCAAATGTATTGTTTCATGGGATGCTCCTACATCTTGGCCACGCCGTTTTTGATTTCCTGGAGACGCTCGTCAGTGGGGATGAAGTTTTTCGCGCGCAGGATGGCGAGGGAGTTGACGGTCAGGGGATCATGCATGAGGTGTCGGGCGCTTTGCATCGAACGCGTGATCCTTGATCCGAAAATTCCCAGGCGTCGGACATTGTGTAACGGTGTCGCCCCTGGTAGCTACGTTTGTAGCGGGTTAACCGTCGCCTGTGGGTTCTGAGTAAACGTTTGTTTTGTGATTTGTCAAAACAATTGTTTGCTTCAGACTTAAAGATTTTTTCTCCTAACCCTTTTATTCCATTTTTATTAATTTTATGAATAAGTTAGATGAAAAATCGTCTTCGCCGCCCGGTTCGGGCTTTGATTCGCGCTTAGGTAGTGAAAGCCCGAATCTTGGGGATAGGCTTAGGACGCTCTGGTCACATACGGGATTGCGGCAGGAAGATTTTGCCACGAGACTCGGAATAACAACCGTAACTCTTCAAAACTATTTTAAAAACATTCGTTTGCCAAACAGCGATTTCATTAAACAAACGTGTACTGAATTTTCAGTAACCCCGGAATGGCTTCTCTGGGGCAACGGACCCATGCTTCGCGGGAACGCCCAAGTTGCACCTGCGGATGCACAGGCAAAGTGTCCCATCCCACCTGGCGAGCCGCAGTGGATGGCCCCGGATGCTGCGCCGAGCATGGGGTATGCCCTTGTCCCCAAAGTGATGGCGCGATTGGCGGCCGGGACGGGAAGCCTAGAAACGGAAGGAAAAGTAATCGGGTACTACGCGTTCAAGTTGGATTTCTTGCAGCGGAAGGGGCATCCAAAGAATATGGTGCTCATGGATGTCGCCGGCGACAGCATGGAGCCGATGCTTTTGGACGGCGACACGGTTTTAATAGATGAAAGTCAACGAGAGATAATAGCCGGTGCGATATTTGCGGTAGGCATAGAGCAGGAAGTTTTTGTGAAATCCCTGCTTCGTGTGCCTGGGAAGCTTGTTTTGCAAAGCCGTAACGAGCGCTATGCGCCTATAGAAGTGGATATGAACGGCGACTTGGCCGGCACGGTGCGCATTATCGGGCGCGTTGTCTGGAGCTGCCGCGAGTACGTGCGCTAGCCCGTCAAAAGCCGTTCAATCCCGTGCCAAAAGGCGCGCATTTTTCCGTCATTTTCTGTCAATCAGTGCCAAAACTCCTTCGTGCTTGGCGTCGCCTTGAAACCTAGGCACGGCGGGCCTTTTCGGCCGTTCATCTCCCTTTCTTTCTAGTGCCAAACTGATCGCCTCCCCGGTGCGGCGTGCCAAACCGCGCGCAAATCAGTGCCAAATCGCGCGCCGCCTTACACATCGCCTCGGTGGTCACGGCCGAAACCCTGGGCGGCCGGCCGATCTACTCGCTGCTCCTGGACCGCACACTGCGCCGGGAACAGGACACGGCACCGCCCCGATAACGCCCACCTCCGGGGCATCGCCCGCCCGTCGCGCCTCCCGTCGGTTTCCTGGCGGGGAGGTGGGAAAATCGATTTTGCGTTGCCTTGTTCCCCGGGATGGGCATACACGAGCGCAGCGGCATAACGCAGGCGGCAGGGCAGGAAACGGTCGCGCGCGGGCCTATGCGCCGGGGGCCGCGCCGCGTCTCCCTAAACGCCCGCGCCCCGCTCCCCGGCGTTCACGCCCAACCAAGGATACGCGATCATGAAACGCCTTTTCGTGATGATTACCACCAACAACCCCGACAAGGCCACCCGGGCCGCCCAATTCGCCAAACTGGCCGGCGAGTCCCTGGCCGGCATGATGCTGGTGGACGACGGCGTGTACCTCGCCATTCCCGAAACCATGGACCGGACCAAGGCCGTCACCGGCGACGACTTCGTCGGGCACTTGACCGCCCTGCCCAAGGTCCCCCTGCTCGTGTGCAAACCCTGCTGCGCGGCCCGGGGCATTGCCGCCGAGGACCTGCATCCGTCCTTCAGGATCGGCACCGGCGTGGACGCCATGGCCATCATCCTCGAGGACGACGTTACCACGCTGACCTTCTAGGCGCGGGCCACGCCCGCCCATGCTCCGGGGCCACGCCCCGGGCGGACGGAACGGTGCGGCACGCCCTCCTTCCGGCAGGGCAAGCCGGGCCCGACGCCTTGCTTGCCCGCCGCAGTGCTGGTAGCTACCGGCATGCCCCTTCCTCCCTCCGATGCCGAAGTCCCCTGCGCCGCGGCGCTGCCGCCGGGACGCCTGGGCCGCCGGCTGTTCCTTTATTTCGCGGCAACACTCCTGGCCCTGGCCGTGGGAGTGGCCATGGCCACCATCGTTCCCCTGCTCGGCCGCCTCACCCGGTCCGAACAGGCCGGGCTGGCCCATGTGGCCGAAACCAAGGCCCTGGCCGTCGGCGAATGGTATCGCCGGGCCGAGGACCTGGCGAGGCAGATCACCAGCCGCACCCAGATCCGCGACGTCCTGGAGGACGTCTACGCCGGGCGTGTCTCCCGGGAACGTTTCGCGGCCTACGCCGGGCCGAGGCTCGCCGACGCCATGAAGCGCTCGGCCGACGTGGTCGGCATCACCCGCCTGTCCAGGGACGGCGAGCCTGTCGTCTCCTGCGGCGAGGCGATCCCGAAAAACGCCTGGCGCATTCCCCCGGCTGGTTCCGGCAAGGTGCTGGTCTCCGCGCCCGTCACGCTTTCGGGAAAGCGCTGCATCGTCGTCGGTGCGCCCGTCACCGGCCGCGACGGCAGCCGCCTGGCCACCGACCTTGTGGCCGTGGACACGGCCCAACTCGCCGAAAAAATCCTGCAGCCGCCGGGCGAGGACCCGGCCGCGCGCCTCGCCCTGGCCCTGCGGGACAAGGGCGCGGTCCGCACGTTTCTGGCCGAACCGAAGCCCATCCCCGAAGCCCTGGCCCCGGCCATGGACAAGGGGCTGGGGGAGGCGCTTTCCGGCCGTGTCGGCATCCTGGCCGCGACCGACACCGTCATCGCCTACACGCCTGTGGCCGACACCGACTGGGGACTGGCCCTTTCCGCCGACAGCCGCCTGCTCTATGCCCCGGTCCGGGCCGAACTGGCCGCCATGCTCGCCTCCACGGCCGGAGTCTACGCGCTGTGCCTGATCGGCTTCGGCATCCTGCTGCGGCCGCTGACCGGGCGCATCCTGCTCGAGGCCAGGGAGCTTTCCGCCATGGTCGCGGACCGGACCCGCCGGCTGACCGGGGAACTTTCGGCCCGCAAAGAGGCGGAAAAGGCCCTGCAGGAGGCCCGCGACGGCCTGGAGCGCCGCGTGGCCGAGCGCACCCGCCGGCTGGCCGAGGCCAATGCGGAACTGCTTGCCCTGCACGAACGCCTGGAAGGCGAGGTCGAGGAGCGAAAGGCCCTGTCCCGGGAACTTATCAATCTCCTCGAAGGGGTGCGCCTGGACATCTCGCGCGACCTGCACGACCACACCGGGCAGCTTTTAACCACCCTGCGCCTGACCCTCAACGCCGCCGCGCGCGACCTGCCCGGGGACGCCGAGGCCTGTCGCGACCAGCTTGTCGCGGCCGGGCAAAAGGTGGACCAGGTGCAGACCGAGATCAAAGCCCTGGCCCGGGGGCTGCGGCCCGATACCCTGGACTATTTCGGCCTTGTCCCCTCACTCGCCGCCCTCATCGACGAACAGCAGGCCGCCAGCACGCTGGCCTTTCATTTCTTCCACAACGAGATCCCGGCCGATTTCGACCGGGACAAGGCCCTGGCCCTCTACCGCATCGCCCAGGAAGCCCTGTCCAACACCATCCGCCACGCGAAAGCCGCCAACGTGCACCTAAGCCTCGTGCGGCGCGAGGACCGCATCACCCTGTCCGTGGAGGACGACGGCGCGGGCTTCGATACGGCAACGCGGCCGGCCACGAGCCTGGGGCTTACGCTCATGCGCGAGCGCATGGTCCAGCTCGGCGGCACGCTGCTGGTGGAATCGGCCCCGGGCGAGGGCACGCACATCGTCGCGGAAGTCGCACTCTGACCAACGCCGGGGACACGCCATGCACAGCCATCGACTTATGCTCGTGGATGACCACCAAGTGGTCATCGAAGGCATCAAGGGACTTTTCGCCGACCACGCCGACATCGTGATCGCCGGCGAGGCCACTTCCGGCGAACAGGCCGTGGAACTGGCAGGCAGTATCCACCCGGACGTGGTCATCATGGACATCTCCATGCCGGGCCTAAACGGCGTGGAAGCCACCATCGCCATCCGGCAGGCCGAGCCCACGGCGGACATCATCATCTATACCATGCACTCCGACCAGCGCTTCATCCTGGAGCTGTTCAAGGCCGGCATCTCCGGCCACGTGCTCAAGGCCGACGACCCGGCGCTGCTGGTGCGGGCCGTGGAAACGGTCTGCGCCGGAGGCACCTTCTTCACCACGGTCACGCCCCAGCAGCTCTCCCGCCAGTTCCAAGGCGAGACGGCCGGGGACGACGAGGCGCGCCTCGCCCTTTTGAGCCGCCGTGAAATGGAGGTCTTCCGCCTGCTCGCCGACGGCCTGGCGCTTAAGCGCATCGCCGCCACGCTGTGCATCAGCCCCAAGACCGTGGAGACCCACAAGTACAACATCATGGAAAAGCTTTCCGCCGAGACCCCGGCCGACCTGACCAAGATCGCCCTGCGCCATGGGCTGATAAAGCCATAAACGGGGGGAAACTTTTCTGAAGAAAAGTTTCCCCCCGAGCCCCCTTTCAAAGACTTTCAAAGGGAAAGAAACCTGAAGCCATTTGGGGCGGGGAAGACGAAGGAGCAAGAGGGAAGTGCATTGAGCGGCTCCCCTCTCGCGTGGATCGTGGCTTGCGCGACCGTCAGGATTTTCCCGAGCCGACCGCCGTGGTTGCGCGCGCGGTCCGCGTCTTATGGGCGTGATCCCCCACCATGAGGGACAATCACGGAAATAGGGAAATCAGGAACGTCCCGATGGACCCGACCGCGTCCGGGCGGCATCCTTTGGCCAGAGCAAGGGAGATGCCATGGACAGGAGATCGTTTCTCAAACTGCTGGGGCTTGGCGGCGCGAGCGTCGGGATCGTGGCCCCGGGCGAAGCCTTCGCCGCCGGGAGCGGCAAGGGACCACGCTACGCCATGGTCGTGGATCTGCGGCGCTGCGTGGGCTGCCAGTCGTGCACCGTGAGCTGCGGCCTGGAAAACCGCACCCCGGTCGGGGATTTCCGCACCACCGTGGGCGAGTACGTGTTGCACGACGCCGAGACGAAGCGATCGTTCGTCGCCTCGCTGCCGCGCCTGTGCAACCACTGCGAAAAGCCGGCCTGCATCCCGGTCTGCCCGGTGAAGGCCACCTACCAGCGTCCGGACGGCATCGTGGTCATCGACGGGACCAAGTGCCTGGGCTGCGGCTTTTGCGTCCAGGCCTGCCCCTACGGGGCGCGCTTTCTCAACCACGAGACCAAGACCGCCGACAAGTGCACCTTCTGCGCCCACCGCCTGGCCGCCGGACTGCTGCCGGCCTGCGTGGAAAACTGCGTGGGCGGGGCGCGCCATTTCGGCGACGTCAACGATCCCGAAAGCCTCGTCGGCCGCCTGCTGCGCGAACACGACGGCGCGCTGGCCGTGCTCTATCCCGAAAAAAAAACCGAGCCCTCCGTCTATTACCTCGGCCTCGATCCCTTTTTCGTCAGCGCCGCCGATGTGGCCGCGCCCATGCCCTACCGCGATCTGCGCCAGGGAGGAAACCATGCCTGATGTCATGGAACTTGTCGGCGTCGTGCCCGCGCCGGATTGGGGCGCGCTTGAACCGCTGGCTCTTGGCATGCTGACCGCCGGCGCGGCGGCCCTGATCCTGGCCGCGTTGACCCTGCTGTGGGGCCGGGGCGAACGGCTGGCCCGGCCGTTTTCCCTGGCGGCGCTCACCGCCGGCCTGTGCGGCCAGTCGGCCCTTTTCGTTTCGCTGGAACAGCCGCTTCGGGCCTACGAATTCTTCCTCCATCCGTCCACGACCTCCTGGACCGCCGCCGGGGCCTATATCGTCCCGGTATTCCTGCTCACCGCGTTGGGCCTCGTTTGGCGCACGCGCCGGCCGCGCCCGGCCAACCGGACCCTGGCCGCCCTGGCGCTTTTGCCCGGCATCGCGGTCTTTACCTACGCCACCAACGAAATCATGGCCTGCGTCGGCCGGGCCTTGTGGACAAGCCCGGTGCTGCCGCCGCTTTTCGTCATCGCCGGGCTGGCCGGCGGCCTCGGCCTGACCGCCTGTCTGGCCGGCGGCAGGGATGCCGATCCCGGGGTCACCCGTGCCCTGGCCGGCTCTGCCGCCCTGGGTGCGGGCGCTTGCGCGGCCTTGGCCATTTTCCTGCCCGCGCCCGCCGGATTCGCCGGGGCTGTGAGCCTCTGGTGGCACGCCCCGGACCTGCTCTGTCTGCTGGCACTGGTCGTGGCCGTCCTCGGCTGGAAAAGCGCGGGCCGCAGCCTGTACGTGGCCGGCATGGCCGGGCTGGCCGCCGACTTTCTCCTCTTCTGGAAGCTCATCCAGCTCGGCCAGGCCTTCCCCCGCGACGCCGCCACCGTGGCCGACAAGGCCGCCTTCCTCGACCTGCTGTCGGGGCCGTCGCTTCTGGCCCTGGCCGGAACCGCCGGACTGCTTGTGGCCCTGGGGCTGCTCGTGCCCGCGCTTTTGCCCGAAAAAATGCCGCCCGCCCCCAAGGCGTCCGCTCATAAGAAAAGGGACCGCTATGATGGACCAATCTTCCCTGCCGCAAAACGGCACGCCCCCGGATCAGGGCAAACGCGATCTGCTCAAAAAAGGCGCGGTGGTCGCGGGGCTCGGGCTTTTCGCCGCCGCCTCGGCCGGCGCGGCCGTCAAAGTCGTCAGCGGCCTTGTGACCGGCTCCGCCGGCGAGGCCCTGGCCGACCCCGTCAACAAGAACTCCCTGCCCCCGGAATATCGTGTCGACGCCGCCGGAGCGGTACACGAAACCAAGGGCCAGCGCGTGGCCTTCAACCAGTGCTGGGGCTGCACCACCTTTTGCGGCGTGCGGCTGCATATCGACGAGGCGACGAACGCCGTGACCCGGGTGGCCGGCAATCCCTACAACCCGCTGGCCCACGAGCGCCACTTCGCCATGGACACCCCGGTGGAAGAAACCCTGCGCCGGCTCTCGGCCGACAAGGACCAGGGCCACGACAAGCGCTCCACCACCTGCGGCCGGGGCGCGGCCATGCTCGACGCCTCGAAAAACCCCTTCCGCATCACCCGCTGCCTCAAGCGCGCGGGCAAACGCGGCGAAGGCAAATGGAAAACCATTCCCTTCGAGCAGCTCGTAGCCGAGGTGGTGGACGGCGGCGACCTCTTCGGCGAGGGGCACGTGGACGGCCTGCGGGCCATCCGCGAGGCCAAGGGCCCGGCCAACCCGGCCATGCCGGAATTCGGCCCCCAGTCCAACCGCCTGCTTTTGACCTATGCCGTGGACGACGGCCGGGAGACGTTTTTCTACAAGCGCTTCGGCATGCAGGCCTTCGGCACGAAAAACTTCGGCAAGCACGGGGCCTACTGCGGCCTGTCCTTTCGCATCGGCTCCGGGCTTTTCATGGACGACCTCAAAAAAAATACCCACATCAAGCCGGATTTCGAAAACTGCGAATTCGCCATCTTCTGGGGCACGGCCCCGTCCCAGGCCGGCAACCCGTTCAACCGCTCGGGCCGGATGCTGGCCGCCGGGCGCAGCGACGGCAAGCTGCACTACGCCGTGGTGGACCCGGTGCTGCGCCTGCCCATGGCCAGCGCCTCCCGGGACCGGTGCCAGTGGGTGCCCATCCTGCCGGGCATGGACTCGGCCCTGGCCATGGGCATGATGCGCTGGATTTTCGACAACGAGCGCTTCGACAAGGGCTTTTTGTCCCGCCCCACCTTGCAGGCGGCCAAGGCCGCCGGCGAAGCCGGCTTTTGCAACGCCACGCACCTGGTCCGGCTTTCCGGCCCGGGCGCGGGCCATATCCTCATGGCCTCGGACATGGGCCTGGCCGCCCCGACCGTAGCTGCCAAGAAACCCGGCAAGGACGCCGGCAAGCCCGCCGCCGAAGCCGCCAAACCAGGGGACGCGCCCATGGTTATGGGCCTGGGCGGCCAGCTGGTCCCGGCCGGCGGCTGCCCGGAAGCGGCGCTTTTCTACCGGGGCGAGGTCACGCTGCCGGACGGCTCGGCCGCCACCGTGGCCACGGCGCTGACGCTCCTTCGCGAGGAAGCGGCCGGGCGCAGCCTGGAGGAGTATGCCGCATACTGCGGCGTACCGGTGGAGACCATGACGGAGCTGGCCCGGGAACTGACCGCCCACGGCAAACGGGCCGCCGTGGACGTGCACGGCGGCATGATGAGCACCTCCGGCGGCAACGCCACGTTTACCGTGCTCACCCTCAATACGCTGATCGGCAACATCAACGCCAAGGGCGGCATCGCCACCACGGCCGGGTCGTTTCACGCCGGCCCGGCCCTCAAGGGCCCGCGCTACGACCTGGAAAACTTCCCCGGCGAAATCCAGGCCAAGGGCTTCCCGGCCATCCGCTGCCGGGCTCCGTACCAGAAGTCGACGGAATTCAAGCAGAAATCCGCCGCCGGCAAGAATCCCTATCCGTCGGAACAGCCCTGGTATCCGCTGACCCCGCCCAACATGCCGGGTGAACATCTGCTCTCCCACGCCAACGGCTCGCCCTTTACCTACAAATGCTGGATCAACTGGACCGGCAACGTCATCTACGGCCACAGCGGGCTCAAACACGCCGTGGACAAGCATCTGCGCGATCCGGCCGACCTGCCGCTTATCATCGGCATCGACACCTTCCACAACGAGACCAACGCCTACGCCGATTATCTCGTGCCCGACCCCTGCATGTACGAGGTCTGGGGCGGCTTTTCCGGGGCCTGGGCCGGGGTGTTGACCAAGATGTCAACGGCCCGCTGGCCGGCCATTGAACCGCGCCAGGGAAAAAGCGCCGCCGGCGAACCGGTGTGCATGGAGCTTTTTCTCATCGAAGTCGCCAAGCGCCTGGGCCTGCCGGGTTTCGGCGACAAGGCAATCCCCGGCCAGGGCGGCACCCTCCATCCCCTCAACACGCCCCAGGACTACTATCTGCGGCTGGCGGCCAATGTGGCATGGTTTAGGGGGGACGTACTGCCGAGCCCCAGCGATCGGGACCTGGCGCTTTCGGGTATCGGCCGCATCCTGCCGGATATCGCCAGGGTGCTGCCGCCCGAGGAGCGCGGCCCGGTGGCCTACGTCTACAGCCGGGGCGGCCGGTTCGCCCCCTACGGCGCGAGCTACGTCGGGGACGCGGTCAAGGCGAAATGGGAAAAAGCGCTCCAGGTCTATAACGAGGAGGCGGCCCTGGCGATCAACTCACAGACCGGCAGGCACTACAGCGGCACGCCCCGCTTCCTGCCGCCGCGTCTCACCGACGGCCGGGAACTGCGCGAAGTCTGGACCGAGAAGGACTACCCGCTGCTCATGACCTCGTTCAAATCGAGCCTCATCAATTCCTACGCCGTCATCTCCGACCGGCTGTTGGCCGTCAAACCCATCAACATGGTCATGGTCCACACCGACGACGCCAAGCGCCTGGGCGTTTCCCGAGGCGATCTGGTGCGCGTGGTGAGCCCGGCCGGCAGCGCCGCAGCCCGGGTGGTGGTCGGCGACGTGGTCATGCCGGGCGTCGTCGCCGTGGAACACGGCTTCGGCCACACGGCGCTTGGGGCCGCCGACGTGGAGGTGGACGGCAAGCTGATCCGGGCCGACCGCCGCGCCGCCGCCGGCTTCTCCCTCAACGACCTGACGCCGTCGGACCCCACCCGCAAGGGCGCGTCCACCCTGCTCGAGCATGAATACGGCTGTTCCGCCCGGCAGGGCATCCCGGTACGGTTGGAAAAGGTCTGAGGCGTCGTCCCGTAAAAAACACTCCGGTACTTTTTACGGGAAAAGCCGGCTGGCTGGCCGCGCGCGACGTCTAGTGTGGCGTTCTCTAAAAAATATGACAATATTTTTTAGAGAAAAGATAATTATTTAAATATATTACTCTCAAAATTCGTATACACGAATTTCGAGAACGCAACACTAGGGATTCGGGCCGGGGCGGGCGACATCGGCGAGGTCCCCGACGCCATCCCGGCCCGGCCACTCGAAGAGCTTTTTGAGCCGCGCCCAAAATTCTCCGCCGAGCAGGAGCAGTCCCGCCCAGAAAAGCCCCTCCCCGGCGAGCAGCAAAAAGAGCAGCCCCCGCAGGCCGGACGGTTTCGGCGGGCTGAAGATGAAGAGCCCGAGCACGATGTAATAGGGCACGAAGCTGGCCATAAGCATGGCGATGCCGGTGTAGTGGCGGGCCTTGCCGATGTGGCGCGGCGGGGCGGTCTCGCGGCCGCAAAGGAAAAAGCCCTTGATGCGCCGCTTGACGCCTTCGATGAACGGCTTGCCCAAAAGCGCCACCGCCGCCAGACAGGCAAGCTCGCCGGAGCCGATGTACACGGCCCCGAAGGTTACGGCCTGCCCGGCGCTTAATGGCAAAAAAGCCACGAACTGGACAGTGCAGAGCGGAACGAAGCTGTAGACGAGCAGCCCCAGGCCCAGTCGCCGCTTCCAGCCGTTCGTCTCCTGGCCGTTTTTCCCCTTTTCGTCCATGCCCCCTCCCGGAGTATCGCCCGCAGCATCCGGCGCGCTTCTTCCCGGCGGCCTTACCGGATATCCTCCCCGATAGCCGCCGCGCCCGGCGATGGCAACGCCCCCCCGCCCTCTCCCCAAAAACGAAAAAGCGGCCCGGGAAAAAACCGCCCGGACCGCCGTCATCTTCTCAAGCCCGCCTCTCTTTCCGCCTCCGTCCTCTCCTCATCGTTGCGGGCCCCTCCCCTTCGCCAAAAGTCTTGGGAAAGGGGGTCTGGGGGGAAACCTTTCTTCAGAAAGGTTTCCCCCCAGCTCTTCCTCCCCTCCCCTCTTACACCGCCGTGGCGGCGGCGCGTTCTTCCCTGGTCATGTCCGCGAGCTTTTGCACTTCGGCCAGATCGAGGCCGAGTCCTTTGGCCACGCCCTCGCCCCACGCGGCATCGGCCTTGTAGAACAGCGCGCACTGACGCTTCTGGATGCGCGGGACGGCGTTTTTGAGGTGGTCCACGATATTGCCGACGAGGTGCTCCCGGTCCATGTCGTTCATGGCCTTGCGGTAGAGTTCCCCGGGCTGGCTGTGATCGTCGTTGGGATGGGTGTAGGCGTGCCGGCCGGCCTCGCCGTGCACGGGAAAGTGCGGTTCCAGGGCGGCCTCATCCGGGGCCGGGCCGCCGAAGCTGTTGGGCCAGTAGTTGGGGCCGGAGCCGCCGCCGTCGTCGACGCGCATGAAGCCGTCGCGCTGGTAGTTTTGCGCCTTGGCGGCCTTGGGCGCGTTGACCGGAATGAGCTGGTAATTGGGGCCGAGCCGGTGCAGGTGGGTGTCGTGGTAGGAGAAAAGCCGGCCTTGGAGCATCTTGTCCGGCGAGGCCGCGATGCCGGGTACCAGGTTGCTCGGATTAAACGCCGCCTGCTCCACCTCGGCGAAGTAGTTGACCGGATTTCTGTCCAGCACGAGCTTGCCGATCTTGATCGGCGGCACGTCGGCATGGGGCCAGACCTTGGTCACGTCGAAGATGTCGAAGCGGTAGTCCTCGGCCTGCTCCGGGGTCATGATCTGCATCTCCAGGGTCCAGGAGGGCGGATTGCCCGAGGCGATGGCGTTGTAGAGGTCCTCGGTGGCGTGGTCGGGGTTTGCGCCGGCGAAGTGTTCGGACTCCTGGCGGGTCAGGTTCTTGATGCCCTGGTCGGTTTTGAAGTGGTACTTGACCCAGAAGTGGTCCCCGGCCGCGTTGTACCATTTATAGGTATGGCTGCTGTAGCCGTTCATGTTGCGGTAGGTGGCCGGGGTGCCCCGATCGGAGAAAAGAACCGTCACCTGGTGCAGGGATTCCGGGGTGAGCGACAGAAAGTCCCAGAACATGTCGGCGTCTTTCAGGTTGGTCTGGGGATTGCGCTTCTGGGTGTGGATGAAATCCGGAAATTTGAGCGGATCGCGGATGAAAAAGACCGGCGTGTTGTTGCCGACCATGTCGTAGTTGCCGTCCTCGGTGTAGAACTTGAGCGCGAATCCCCGGGGATCGCGGGCCGAATCGGCCGAGCCGCGCTCGCCGCCCACGGTGGAGAACCGGGCGAGGACCTCGGTGCGCTTGCCAATCTGGGACAGGAAGGCCGCCTTGGTGTAGCGGGTCACGTCGGCCGTGACCTCGAAATAGCCGTAGGCCCCGGCCCCCTTGGCGTGGACCACCCGCTCGGGAATGCGCTCCCGGTCGAAATGGGCCATTTTTTCCAACAGATGCACGTCCTGCATGAGCGCCGGACCGCGTGAACCGGCGGTGACGGTATTCTGGTCGTCGCCAATGGGGACTCCAAATCCGGTGGTCATGGTCTTTTTGTCGGGCATGCCGCGCCTCCTGGCCAAGGGCCTGTTTTCCCGCCTGGGCGGGATCGGTTTTTATGGATAGTCATTCTCTACAAGAGACGGGAAGGCGTGGCAACGGAAAACGGGAAAAAAGCGAGACCCCGACCAGAATTTCCGGCCAGGCGCGGCAAAATGGCAGGGGGAACGGGGACTAGACGCCGTGTTTTTTACGGCAGCGCGGACACAGGCCGAAAAAATCCAGGCGGTGGGAGCTTATGGCGTAGCCGCTGGCTTCGACCAGGGAGGCGACGAAGCGCTCCGTGTCCGGGGCGGGCGGATCGGCCACGGCCCCGCATTCCACACAGAT
The DNA here is from genome assembly GCF_047785625.1 of Solidesulfovibrio sp. C21. Lineage (NCBI taxonomy): Bacteria > Pseudomonadati > Thermodesulfobacteriota > Desulfovibrionia > Desulfovibrionales > Desulfovibrionaceae > Solidesulfovibrio > Solidesulfovibrio sp. C21. Next base: position 101,597 of record NZ_JBLODY010000005.1, on the reverse strand, counting down.
GCAGTGCGGATGGGGCGTTGGGTGGATGGCGTCGTAGCGGTTTTCCCGGTCGCTGAATTGCAGCTCCAGGATCTCGCCGCACTGCTTGAGCGCGGTAATGGTCTTGTAGACCGTGGCCAGGCTCATGGCCGGGAAACGCGGCAGCAGCCGGCGGTGGAGCGCCTCGGCCGTGGGATGGTCGGGGCTGCCGGCCAGTTCGCGCAGGATTTCCAGACGTTGGGGAGAAATGCGGTGCCCCTGACGGCGCAGATGCGCCACCATGGCGTCGAGGCGGGTATTGCCGACGGTCATGGGAAAACCTCAGCGGGCGAGCATGGCGCGCAGGATGTCGGCGCAGTTGCCCGCCTTGCGGCTGGCCCGGTAGACGTATTCCACAAAGCGCACCACCTGATAGACGCGGCCGAATTCCATGTCCGTGCCGTAGGCCGCGGCGATAAGCGACCGCTTGGCCCGGGACACGCGCTTGTGCTGGTCGCGCACGGCCTGCATGGCCCCTTTGACCGCGTCGCGCTCCCCCTTGCCGTACAGGATATAGTCCACCGCGTCGGCAAGGGCCGGCTCCAGCAGTTCCACGCTGCGGGCCGCCTCGGCCACGCAGTCCCCCATGGCCGCGCGAAGGGGCGGGGGCACCACGAAGTCGTCGAGGTCGAGCCAGACGGCGGCTTCCAGGATGGCGTCGAGGATATCGTCCTGTCGCTGTGTATAATCGAGAAAAAGGGTCTTATCGACCACCATGAGCCCGGCCGCCGGCAGGTGGTTGCGGATGCGCCGCTTGATCTTGTCGGCGGCGCCCTCCAGGATGTCGATCTCCCCGACCAGGGCGGCGAAGGCATCACCCGGGCAGGCATCGAGGCAATGCCGCAGGGCCTCGGCCAAAAGCGCCATGCCCCTGCCCACGGGCCGGTAATGGTCGCACAGCCCCGGCAGGTAATCCTTGCGGCGCGGACCGAGAAAGCGCAGGGCGCGGGGCAGCATGGCGGGCTCCTTGGCGTCGGGGATGAGGGCGTGGACCTGCCTCAGCCATGCGGCAAAGCGCCCGGGCCTGTCAACCGCCGCCCGCGCGACGCGCCCTTGTCAGGCCCGGCCCGGCCGGCGTAGTGTATTTTTTTCCCTAAAGACCGGCCCTGGGCCGACAACGCACGGGCGGGACTCCTTGCGCTTCACCATCCTCAGTATCTTCCCGGAATTTTTCGATTCCTTCCTGTCCTGCGGGCTTATGGCCAAGGCGCTGGAAGCCGGCGTGGTGGCCGTTGACCGGGTCAATCCCCGGGATTTCGCTACGGACAAACACCATACGGTGGACGACAGACCCTACGGCGGCGGGCCGGGCATGGTCATGGGCCTGCCGACCCTGGTTACGGCCCTGCGCTCCCTGCCGCACCCCGGCCGCCTGCTCATGCTGTCCCCGGCCGGACGGCCGCTCACCCAAAAATTCGCCGAAGAGTTGGCCGGGGAGGAGGATCTTACCCTTGTCTGCGGCCGCTACGAAGGCATCGACGCCAGGATTTTCGACCTGTTCGACATCACCCCGGTATCGGTGGGCGATTTCGTGCTGTCCGGGGGCGAATCCGCCGCAGCCTGCCTGATGGAATCCGTTTCCCGGCTGGTGCCGGGATTCATGGGCAAGGAGGCCTCGGCCGACGAAGAGAGCTTCGCCTCCGGGCTTCTGGAATACCCCCACTACACCCGGCCGGAGGAGTTCGAGGGGCTGGCCGTGCCGCCGGACCTTTTGACCGGCCACCACGCGGCCATTGCCGCCTGGCGGCGCAGGCGCTCCCTGGAAACGACCCTTTACCGGCGACCGGACCTGTTCGACGCCACGATCCTCTCGGACGGGGACATGGATTTTTTACGCGGCCTCCCCCGCGCGCGGCCCGGACGCAACATGCACATCGCGCTGGTGCACGGTCCGGTGCTGCTCAAGGACGGAAAAGTCGGCACGGTGTCTTTGACAAACCTTGACGTCCACGATATAGCGCGCGTTTCCCGCACCTACGGTCTGGGCGGCTTCGAGGTGGTGTCCCCGCTTCGGGACCAGCTTACCCTGGCCGGCCGTATCGTCGGCCATTGGCGGGAAGGTCCGGGGCTGGCCGCCAATCCGGACCGCAGCGAGGCGCTGTCGCTGGTGCGGCTGCACGAGGATCTGGACGCGGCGCTTGACGCCGTGGGCAAGGATCACGGACAGCCGCCGGCCCTGATCGCCACCAGCGCCCGGGGGCCGGCCACAATGTCCTTCGCCGCCGCCAGGGAGCTTATCGGCAAACGCCCGGTCCTGGTCGTACTCGGCACGGGGCACGGGCTGGCGGACGCGGTGCTGGATCGGGCCGACGGCATATTGCCGCCGCTTCGACCCTTTTCGGACTACAATCATTTATCGGTGCGGGCCGCGGCCGGCATCCTCACCGACAGGCTGCTTGGCGACGTCCTGTGAGGCGTGCGGCAGCGGCAAACAAGACATTCCAAGGCCGAATGCGGCGCGCGCGCCGGACGGCCTTACCGAGGAGAAAGCGTCATGAACGTGATCAAGCAGATTGAGCGGGAGCAGATGCGCCTGGACATGCCGGCGTTTCGTCCCGGCGACACCGTCAAGGTGCACCTGCGCATCATCGAGGGCGAGAAAGAGCGCATCCAGGTGTTCCAGGGCGCTGTGCTGCGCCTGCGCAAGGGTGGCGTCAACTCCACCTTCACCGTGCGCAAGGTGTCCGACGGCGTGGGCGTGGAGCGCGTGTTCCCCATGCACTCCCCGTTTATCGAGCGCGTGGAAGTGGTGACCCAGGGCAAGGTGCGCCGCAGCCGGCTGTACTACCTGCGCGCCCTTCGCGGCAAAGCCGCCCGCATCAAGATCCGGACCACCTGGGATTCCTAGTCCCGGCAAAACGCCGTGGACCAGACCCGGACCCTTTCCGCGGCCGTCGCCTGTCTGGCGGGAATATTTCCGCCCGGCGGGCGCGGCCGTCTTTTGTCATGGCCGTAAACCTCCTTATGGCCGGCGTGGACGAGGCCGGCCGGGGCTGTCTGGCCGGACCGGTCGTGGCCGGGGCGGTGATCCTGCCCGAGGCCTACGATTTACCCTACCTGACCGACTCCAAGAAACTTTCCGCCGCCCGACGCGAACGGCTCGCCCCGGCCATCAAGGCGCAAGCCATCGCCTGGGCCGTGGGCATGGCCTGGCCGGTCGAGATCGACCGCATCAACATCCTGCAGGCCACCTTCGCGGCCATGTCCCGGGCCGTGCGGGCGCTTGGCGTCAGGCCGGATATGCTTCGCATCGACGGCAACAAGTGCATCCCCGCCGCCCACCTGGCCATCATCGACGCGCCCCCGCCCCAGGAGGCCATTATCGGCGGCGACCTGAGCGTGCCGGCCATCTCGGCCGCCTCGATTCTGGCCAAGACCTGCCGCGACAAGCTCATGACGATTTTCGCCCGGCAATTTCCCGGCTACGGCTTCGCCGCGCACAAGGGCTACGGGGCCAAGGCCCATCTGGCCGCCCTGCGGGAGCTTGGCCCCTGCCGCCTGCACCGCCTGACCTTCCGGGGCGTCCTGCCCGAAACGGCCCGCCAGATGCCCCTGCCGGGCTGTTAACCGTCCTCCCCCTGCCCCCACGCCGGCCCTGGACACGCGTCCCATCCCCGGAAGCGCTTCCAACTCCCGCGTATGCCCCTTTTCCGAAGCCCATTCCCGCCCCTGGCACGCGCAACCAGTTCTTGCCCTTATGAAAAGAAAAGCGTTTTCTCCTTCCGAAAAATGGAAAACACTTTCTCCATCGCCCCCCTTTGAAAGTTTTTGAAAGGGGTCCAGGGGGAAACTTTTTTCAAAAAGTTTCCCCCTGGCCGCCGGAGGCATCCTTATGACCCCACCACCACCATCGCCATCACCGCCGCACTTGCGGCTGGGCCGGGCTGGCGAGGACGCGGCGGAGGCGCTTCTTGGCGGCAAGGGCTATGCCGTGCTGGAGCGCAATTACCGCACGAAGGGCGGCGAGGTGGACCTTATCTGCCGGGACGGGGACACGCTCGTCTTCGTGGAGGTCAAGACGCGCGGCCCGGGGAGCCTGGCCCGGCCGGATCAGGCGATCACGCCGGCCAAGCGGCGGCGGATCGCGTTGGCCGCGGCCGTCTACCTGTCCGAGCGGGATTTGTGGGAAATGCCCTGCCGTTTCGACGTGGTGGCCATCGTCGTGCGCGATGGCAGCCATACGGCCACCCATCTGCCGGATGCCTTTGGCGTGGAGGATGCCCTGGATACGGGGCGCTTCTATCAGCCGTGAGGGGGAGAGCGCGAGAGGGGCTGCGGCCCTTTCGAACGGGTTTCCCCTCTCGCACATTCCAAGCGGAATGTCAGTCGTTGGCGTCGACTTCGCCGCAGGTGTCGTCTTCGGACAGGGAAAACGCGGCGGCGGCCTCGAAGATACGGGCCTCCACGTAGCTGACGGCATTGTCCTCGTCGGAATCCACATCGAAGCAGTAGCCGTCCTTGGAGAGCAGGCCGCCGGGAATGAGGTCGCCGCGCTCCTCGGGGTCGGTGATGGTGTCGGCGTAAAAGCACACCGAAAGAAATTTTTCACCGTCGAGGGAGGCCACGTCGACCATGGTGATCACGGGCCGTCCGTGCGGGGGCTCGGCGCGCAGGCTATAGGTCATGGGCGGCCGGGGCACGAAGGAAACGGTGACTTCGTTTAAGCCGTCGAGCACGGATTTAAGGCGCAGGAAGGCTTTTTTGACGCCGCTCGGATCGTCGGTCCAGTCGTTGATGAAGGCTTCAAGTTCAGTCATGGCGGGCCTCCTAGAGGTAGAGCAGGATGAACAGGTAGGTGGATAACCCGATTACGGAAAAAATGAAATCGCTTCGCAACATGGGATTTCCTCAAAAAAAGGGTTGCCAAGCCCAAGGGCGTGGGATAAATACCGTCTCTCGCCGCGCCGAGGTAGCTCAGTCGGTAGAGCAGGGGACTGAAAATCCCCGTGTCGGCAGTTCAATTCTGTCCCTCGGCACCATGGAAATCAAAGGGCCCGCTGCAAAGCTGGCCCTTTTTTCTTTTGTCTGAGCCATAGTTTTCTCCCCGAACTCCCCTCTTTGAAAATAAGGGGAATGCATTGCAGTCAAAATAGCCCAGGCCCGCAGGGATGGGAAGCGGCCCGGGGGACTGCCCCCCCTGCCCTCCCCTGCCTAACGCCATCGCCTTGCCCTCTCCCTTCCCCAAAGAGGAACCGCTCACGAGGTCAGGTTCTGACCTCGTGAATCCAGGCGATTTCGGGACTGGTCTCAGCGAAGAAGGCGGTCATGACGTCGGCGAGAACAGGGAAGATTCTTTTGCCGCGCAAGCGGCATGTCTGGCGCAAGGACAGGATTCGTTCAGCCCAACCGCTCCTTTCTCGCTGACGGTGCCAAAGCTGGCTTTTCGCCACGACACGGCAAAGCGCAGGAGGCGTTCGGCAGGGTCATGCGTCGGAACAAAGGCGGCTTCCGTGAGAAACAGCCACAGAGGATCCCTTTCGTCGATGAGACGGCGGCTTCGTCTGGCCGGTCGCTGTACTTGGACAGCAGGCGAATGAAACGCGCATGGAGCATGTTCCATTCGCCGGCTGTGGGCGGCGGCCAGAGCCCCTCTCCTCCCTCTTCTCCGCCTAGTGTCACGTTCCGTAAATAGCTATGCATTATCTTACAGTCGGAACTCCTGAAAATTGGCTTGAATACTCATATCTTAGCCAAAATAAACGCATGCTTATTTGTGGAACATCACACTAGGAAGCCTCGGCATCTGCCTTCACGAAAATTCTCGTGGCGTCCTTATCCTGGAAATAGAGGCGCAACCCATCCTGCGTCGTGCAGACGATGGGCGTTTTTTGCGAGAACGTCACCACCTGTCCTGCCGCCACCTGCGTCAGTTCAAGCCGGACGCCCGGCCGTATGCCCAAGGATTCAAGGCTTTCGCTGGCATGCGCGCCGGCAAGGATCTGTCGAACCGTAAAGCCCTCGCCGACGCCGACCGAGCAGAACTGGGCGGTCCCGCTTGGGGTGTCGCCCAAAATCTTCGTGGCCAGGCCTTCGTTGATCTGAATGCGCTCCTTCCCGTTGACCACGGCCTTGTAGAGCATCGGCGGCAGGCGGCGCAAAAACGTGATGCGGTCGTTTTCCCGCACACCAAGCGTAGCCAGGGTTTCTTCGATATTCTGGTGCCCGGTGAGGCCTTCCACATGGCCGCTGTCGCCTGGGACGCACTCCAGAAGGGGCAGCCGACTGTTATCGTCAAGATGCACGACGACCTTGGCAGCCAGCCAACCGCTCAACGTGATTTCGCCAGCCGGACCGATGATTTTGGCCGGTCCGATGGCAACGCTATCATCCAGGCGCGTCAGGGACACCCCTTCGTTCAGTCCCAGCCGGGACATGTGCGCCGCGAATTCATAGCCTGCGATCCTGTCAATGATCAGGGGCACTCCGACGGGAGCTGCGGCAAGCGTCGTCAACATACTTCCTCCCTGCGTGGCGCTTGGGGTGCGGCAAGCGCGGTTGGCGCCAATGGCCGTGAGGCCGCCATGGCGGCGTAACCAAGAATCCCGACCGTCGTCGCATTGTGCAGCAACGCCGCGAGCACCGGGGACATCCCGGCGGTGGCCAGCAGCATGATCAGGGAATTGCAGCCGATGGTGGCCCCGAACGTTTGGCGGATGATGGCATTGGTCCGGATGGCGGCCTGCCTGGCCACGACGAGGGTGTGCAAATCCTCGTGCAACAGGAGAACCTGCGCCGCTTCCCGGGCCAGATCGGCTCCCCTGGGCATGCAGATGCCCACATGGGCGGTCACCAGGGCAGGCGCGTCGTTGACGCCGTCGCCGACGAAGGCCGGCGTGTGTCCTTCCCGCTTGAGGCGTTTGATGATGGCGGCCTTGTCCTCGGGTTTGAGTTCGTAATGCAGGTCATCAATCTGGGGGAGCTGGCGCACCAAAGCCTGGGCCGTGTCCTTATGGTCGCCGGTCAGCACCACGATCTTCCTGATGCCGGAAGCCTTGAGTGCTTCCAATACGGCCGAGGCCTCCGGCCTGGCATCGTCCCGAAGGGCGATGAGTCCGGCCAGCTTCCCCTGCCTGGCGACATAGAGGAGCGATTTGCCCTGGCGACGGAGCTTGCTGGCTGTATCCTCCATATGGGTACACGCGACACCCTCGTCCTCGGCGATAAAATGATGGCTGCCCACCAGGATGTGCTTGCCATCTATGGAAGCGGCCACGCCATGGGCCACGATAAAATCGACACGGCTGATCGGCGGCAGCGGGATATCGCGTCGTTTGGCCTCGCGCACCACCGCCCGAGCCACGGGATGGTCGTAATGCTCCTCCGCGCCGGCGGCCAGGGCAAGCACTTCGGTCTCGGAAAATCCCTCGCCGGGAATGATCTCGGTGACGGTAATCTGGCCTGTGGTCAGGGTCCCGGTCTTGTCGAAAACGATGGTGTCCACATCCTGCAAGGCGTCCAGGGCGCAGGCGCCCTTGAGCAGCACACCGGCCTGCCCGGCGGCGTACATGCCTGAACGCACGGCCACGGGGCTGGCCAATTTCACGGCGCACGAGAAATCGACGGTCAGGACCGAGGCCGCCCGATTCACGTCACGGGTGGCCAAAAGCATAAGACCGCCAAGCCCCAGGGTGACGGGGACGAGCTTGTCGGCCAGGGCGGCGCTTTTGGTCTGGGTCTTGGACTTCCCGCGCAGGGACTGATCGATGAAGCGGCCGATGCGGGCCATGGAGGTTTCCGAACCGACGCGCTCCACGGTGATGGTCAGCCGGCCTTCCTCGACCACGGAACCGGAGATGACCGCGTCACCGGGCCGGATATGGACCGGCACGGATTCACCGGAAATGGAGCTTTGGTTGACGGAGGCTTCTCCCTCGGCCACGACGCCGTCGATGGGGATGAGTTCACCGGCACCGCACACGACGAGGTCGCCGGCAGCGACCTGGGCGACAGGCACCTGCACTTCCACACCGTCGCGGACGACCCAGACGGTTTCCACCGGGGGGCGCATCAGGCCCTTGAGCAAGGCCGTGGACCGTTGCTCGCTTTGCCCTTCCAGGTACTGGCCCAGGGCAAGCAGGGTCGTGATGGAGCCGGCGGTGAAATATTTGCCCCGGGCCAGGGCCAGGGTAATGGCCGTGGCGTCGAGGGTCTCCACCTTGATGCCGCGCGTGACGAATGTTTCGACACCCTTTATGATGACGCCCATGGCCAGGCTCCAACCGAGCAACGCCTTGGCCGGCCAAGGAAACGCCTGGGAAACAATGGTGACCAAGGCCTTGACGGCCACGTCCGAGCCGGTGACCGCAGCCTCGGCATCCCCTGTTAACACGAAGGCCTCGCCCGGCACCTCGGCGAGACTTTGGACGATTTTTTCCCACGTTTCGCGCCGGCCGTCATAGCCCAGGATGAGACAAGCCCCCCGGACATTGATCCGGACTCCGAAAACACCAGGCAGGGCTTCCAGGAGGGCTTGGAAATACACGATATCGAATGCGGGATCGCCAATCAGGGCGGATTTCAATCGCACGCGTCGGGAAAGGGCGTGGGCCACCCGGAAGTGGCCCACGCGCGTCCCGGGCGTCGGAAACGCCTGGGGTGAGATCATGCAAAGCGTCCTTTGGCAATTGCGTTTTGCGGATACAGCGTCCAATGCCAATACGAGAAACCCACCAGCGCCACGCCCGCGCACAAATGCAGATTGCGCGTGCCCTGGGTCCGGGATCCAGCCAGGCGGGAAAGCAACCCGGTGGCCACCAGCGTCCCGAGGGAGACGCTCATCCCGATTTTGGCCAGTTCGCGCTGCCGGGCAATGTCGCTGTTATTTCTTGTCCGCATCGGTCTTCATGCTCATTTCGGCCTTGATGTCCTGGATCTGCTCCTTGACCTCCTCCACGCTGCCCTGGACCGAGCTCCAAAGCGTCACCACGCCCTTGACCATGGCGCGCTGCACCTTGGGATTGGTCAGCAGATACGTGGCGGCCGCGCCGAGCAGCAGCCCCTTGATGTAGCCGGAATCGGTCACGGCGAACCAGCCCTGGGTCCACGAGGTCGGCGCCGGAGCATAGGACCCGGACGGGGCGGCATATCCCGAGGGATCGGCCTGGGCGTACTGCCCGGCTCCCGTGGCATACGGATACTGTGGGTATTGCGGATATTGGGACATGGTGGTTTCCTGGCTAAGCCTTCTTGTTGGTGGCCTTGACCGGCGCTTCGGCATTTTTTTTCGCTTCGCGGGCGGCACTCACTACACCGTCGTACAGGTACTTGGTGCCGATGCCGACAACGGCCATGGTGGCCAGGGCCAGGGCGCCGTTGCGGAAGACCAGGCCGCCGGCGGCCGTGCCCACGGCCGTGGCCAGGCCCGTGCCCAGGGACTCCTTGACCACGTCGCCGAGCATCTCGCCGCGCTCCATGGTCCCGGCTTTCACATCCCGCATGTCGCGGGCGGCGGTGACGATGCCGCCGAGCAGCCCGCCGACGAGGCCCATGGTGGCCACGGCGCCGACGGGAAGGTTGGTCAGCCTTTGCTGGGTGGGATAGGCCTGATTGAACTGGGTAGGATACATGGCAATTCCTTCTGGTATGGTTGGCGGTTACGCGTTCGGTTCTGTTGCCTTGCCCCCGCCGAAGATGGCGGAAAAGCTGTCGCCCATGGCGGATTTGACGGAGCTGTTGGTCAGGACGAAGGTGGCAAGCGCGCCAACAATGGCCCCTTTCCAGAAGTGCGTGCCATTAGCTGTCAAAAACGAGGCGATTTTGACCGGGTCGGCCTTGCCCTGCATGATTTCGTTGCACATGGTCAGCATCTGGCCGTAGCGGTTTTGCAGGTGCTGCGGGTCCTCGGCCCCGAAACCGGGCATGCCGGCCATGGCCGCGAAAGCCGGAGCGCCGAACCCGGCCTGCCCGGCGAAACCAGGGAACCCGCCGAAGCCGGGGTTGCCTTTTTTCCCGTCGCATCCGCCATGTTCGGCCTCCGGCCCCGGACCGGCGGCCATCCCCGGCTGGGGACCGTAGACCGGCTGCGGGCCCTGGGGGCCGTACGTCATGCCGGGCTGCGGGCCGTATGCGGGCTGAAAACCGTACGGCATACCGGGCTGCGGACCGGGAACCATGCCCGGCTGGGGAGGAAATCCCGGCTGCGGACCAGGCATCGCGCCGGGATGGGGGCCAGGGGACATGCCGGGCTGGGGGCCGTAGGCCGGCTGCGGGCCCTGGGGACCGAACATCATACCAGGTTGCGGTCCATATCCGGGCTGGAAGCCGTACGGCATGCCGGGCTGGGGACCAAAGGGCATCCCCGCCTGGGGACCGTAAGGGCTTTCAGGGGCGGCTTCGTGTTTGCCGCACGTGCAAACATGCCCAGGCTGGTCATGGCCGGACGGACCGGACGGCTTGTCCTGGGGACCGCCCTTGGGGCCTCCATTGTCTTGCGGGGCAGCGTACCCCTGCGGCCCGGCGTACCCTTGCGGGGCGGCGTAGCCCTGCGGTCCGGCGTAACCTTGTGGGGCGGCGTACCCTTGCGGGGCGGCGTAGCCCTGAGGTCCGGCGTAACCTTGTGGGGCGGCGTACCCTTGCGGGGCGGCGTAGCCCTGAGGTCCGGCGTAACCTTGTGGGGCGGCGTAGCCCTGTGGAGCGCTTTCGTGCGGGGCTGTCTGCGGGGCGGCGTACGCTTGCGGTCCGGCCGGTGCAGCAGCCAGTTGCGAACCGGTATAACCCTCCTGGGGGGTGTTCACGGCGGCTTCGGCACAACCTGCCGCGTTCCCTCCGGCCTGGACTTGGGCCTTTTGCTGCTGTTCGCCCTGCTGCGAAGCAGCGGCCTGCCCGGGCGCGTAACCGGACGGTCCGGCCTCGGACGACCCGGCGAAGGCCGCTTGCGGGCCTGTCGCGGGCGAGCCCATGGCGCATCCTTCCTGATACGTCGCGTTTTCCATTCCGTGTTCTCCTCTAGGCTTGGGGTGTCACGCCAAAAAAATTGGCGAGCGTTTCGGCCAGCGCCTTGGCGCGTTCGTCATCGGCACCGACCAAAAATTCTTCCAACACAGCGGGATCGATCCTTTTCGGGTCATAGGAGACGACGAGGGACCGGGCCACGGGATTGAGTCGCGTGGCAAGGACAGCGGAACCATTGGAACTCCAGTTCCCGAGTTCCCGGGCCGCCGGATGCTGGCGCAGGCGCGGATCCAGCCGCAGCCGCAGCCGGCCAGGCACGTGATGCACGACGTCGACCAAGGTGCGCATTTCCAACAGTTCCTGCATGTTCATGGACTATGCTTTCTCCGGTTCGGGTTTGCGTGGCTGCCTCGTCGGTATCACGCGGGTTTCCGGCACAGCCGCCTCCGGCAGGGACAAAAGCAGCCGCGAGGAATTGGCCAGCACGCCAAGCGTGTGCACGATGTGCAACAGCCCGGCGGCCATGGGCGAGAGAAGGCCAAGCGCTCCGGCAAAGGCCCCGCCGATGTTGGTGGACGTGGCGATCCAGAAGTTCTGCCGCGCCACCAGCAACGTGCGGCGGCTCAAGTCGCGGACGTACAGAATGTCGGCAAGATCGTCCCGGACAAGCGCGATGTCCGCCGCCTCGATGGCCACGTCCGCCCCGCCGGCGCTCATGGCGATGCCGATATCCGCCTCGGCCAGGGCCAGGGCGTCGTTGATGCCGTCGCCGACCATGATCACCGAGTGCCCTCCCTGCTGAAGCTGGTTGACGATAGCACCTTTTTGCTCGGGTAATATCGAATGGTGGCACAAATCAATATCTAATTGACGGCACAGATCAAGAGCTGTTTTTTCCGTATCACCTGTCACCATGGCTACCGTGGACACCCCTGTGCGCGTCAGGGCGGAGACCGTGGACTTGGCGTCAGGCCGCAACTCGTTGGCAAAGGCCAATGCAGCGAGGATATCCTTGTTTTTTGCCAGAAAAATGACCGTCAACCCACGATCCATAAGTGGGGTGACGTCCTGGATCCGTGCGCTTGTTTCTATACCGATTTCATCAAGATATCCACGGTTACCCAGGCGGATGACATCCTCGCCGACCACGGCGCGCACGCCCTTGCCCAGGGTGAAATCGCACACCACATGGGAGATGGGGTCGATCTCCCTGGCCACGGCCTCGTTGCGGATGGCCAGGGCCAGTGGATGATGGTTGTGCATCTCGGCCGAATAGGCGAAGCGGAGCAGCGCGTCCTCGTCGAGTTCGGAAAAATTGAGGATGCACTCGATGCGCGGCTGGTTGCTGGTGAGCGTGCCGGTCTTGTCGAAGCAGACCGTATCCGCCTTGCCCACCTCTTCCAGATACCGCCCCCCCTTGATGAGAATGCCGCGTTTGGCGGCGGCGGCGATGGCGGCGGAAACGGCGGTCTGGGCGGAGAGGACGGTGGCGCAGGGGCAGGCCATGACCATCATGACCGTAAACGCCCGCCACAGGCTGGCCGTGGTCAGCAGCGTGAGTCCCGTGGCCGCGATCCCCAGCCGCACCATGGACCGGGCCAGATTGTCGGCCACGGACTCGATGGGGGCCTTGTTTTCCAGCGAATCCTCGACCTGGCGCATGATGCGGGCCAGGTAGGTCCGGTCGCCAACGCATTCGGCCCGGACCTGGATGAGCCCCTGGCGCACGTAGGCTCCGGCGAAGACATTGTCGCCCGGGCCGACATGGGCCGGCTCGGCCCGTCCGGTGATGGGCGAATCGTCCACCAGGGCCTCGCCCGCGATAATGCGGCCGTCGACAGAAATCTTCTCTCCCGTGTGCAGCACCACGATGTCGCGCGGTTTGACGGCGGAAACCGGCACCTCCACCTCGACGTCCCCGGCCAGGATGAAGGTGTTTTTGGCCGTGAGGTCCAAAATGGCCGAAATGGATTTGCGGGACCGCTCCGACACCCAGGCCTTGAGGGTTTCCGCGCCGCTTTGGATCCAGAGAATTTCCAGGGCGGTAAGGGCCTGCCCGGAAAAGGTGGCGGCCGCGCAGCCGGCGGCCAGGAAGCCCTCCAGGGTGAAGCGTTTCTCCCGGGCGTGGCGCAACGACTCCCGGGCCACGGGCACGGCGGCGGCCAGGGCGATCAGCCCCAGCGGCGACAGGGCCGCCTCGGAGAGCACCGCCCCGAAAGCGACCTTGCGCACGAAGACGTAGACCATGACGCCGGAGAGCGAGAGGAAACGAACAAGTTGCCGGCCGACGTTCGACCGTGACGGGGCGGACCCACCGCAGGCACAGGCGACGCGGGCGCCCGACCGCGGCAATGCGGCCGCGGCAGTACCTCCCGAGGCTTCCCGGATGGCCCGCACAAGGCATTCCGCCCCGGTCTGGCAGGCATCGTAGGCAAGGACAATGGCGGCGCAGGCCGGGTTCACGCGCACGGACCGCACGCCGGGCAGGGACTGGCAGATCGCGGCCAGGCCGGGCGCGGAGCTTCCCGGACGGACCCGCACCCGGAGACGGCCGGGGATGCTGTGCCGGATCGAAACCGAGGGGGGGGTGGGCCGCAAGGTATGTTGGGACTGTGCCAAGGAGCAGTTCCTTTCTGCCGACGCCGCCGTACAGCCACACCCGTCTGAAAAAACGAGAGACCTCTCGTTTCGGAGACGGTGACGGCGGCGTCGGTGTGTTTGGTTGCGAATACGATCCTCAATCAGGGGCGAGCCGATTCGGCATACGCACGCCGCCGCGAGGGAGGCGAAGCACGGTCCGTCGACCACCGAAAAGGCCGCCCATTTCCAGTTCGACTCCCGGACGAGGGCCAGCACAGCGGCCATGCAGAGCGTGTCGACGTGGCCACAACTTCCTTCCTTTCACTCTGCCGTCTTTCCATGACGGCGTCAGGCGCGGGCATGTTTTGACGCTGGGTATTCCGGCTTGTTTTCTCGAGCGGGTTTGGATATAAATGAAAATCATTTTCATTGTCAATACACCCCGCTTCTCCAATCCTTGGTTGCCAGTGCGATCCCAGGTTGCAGCCAAAAGCGGGCCTGGCAGGATCGAACGCGCGCTACGAACGACACCAATAGGCTTGATTTTGTCGGTATTGGCGATCAAAATCCGCGACGGCATACGTGGATAAAATTTTTAAGGATCCTTATGAAATACCAGTTTAACGTCACAAGCAAGCCGGAAGGATGCGCGCATCACGTCGAATATCGGGTCAAAGCCAAGCAGGGGGTGATGTCCGCCGCAAGCCGGGTCATTGCCCTGCGACCGGAACTTCTCCTCAATATATCGGCCGTGCGACCCGGCATCGAGGCCAAATTCAAATTTGAAATCGGCAATGCACCGGTGCAATTCGGATTCATCGTGTCGGGCGCCAATCGCTGCACGTATTACGATGGCGCTTTAAAAAACCAGACACATCTCCTTAATAAAGGGTGCAACGGTATTTATTATTTCCCTGAAACATCGGGCACCCTTGAAAGTGATCATGACGCCGGGGTATTCGTTGTAAGCATCCTGACAACACCATTATTCCTGGATAGTTATTTTAAAGATGACAAAAGGAGAATTTCTTGCGCATTCAAAAAAGTCATCGCTGAACAAAAGGAACAGTTTTATTGGCGAGGAACGGAAAGTTCCGCCAAAATGTCGCTTCTTATGCAAATAATACATAATGAATATACTGACGGCGTTCAAAAAATGTTTTTGGAAAGTCGGGTGCTGGAACTCTTGGCGTGGCAGCTCAATGAATGTCTTGGTGCTGATCCCGATGAAAATCGAAACAAACAATCCTTGCGAACAAAGGATGTGGAACGCATTCAGGCCGCCAAGGAACTGCTTGTCAAAGATTTCGAAAATCCGCCGAACGTGGCCATGCTGGCCAAGCTGGTCGGCATCAATGAAAAAAAACTGAAAATCGGATTCAAACAAGTCTTCGGGCGGCCTGTTTTTGAATACTTCCGCGAATATCGCTTGGAGCGCGCCCGGGAACTGCTTGTTTCCGGCGATGTGACCGTAAGCGAAGCCGCGTATCAAATCGGGTATCAGAGCCTGAGCCATTTCAGCCGGGCCTTTCGGGAGCGCTACGGCCTTAACCCCAAGGATTATGGGCGCGTCCGGGGGGGATTCTAAAAAAATCGCGGCTGCGGGCGGTGCTGGCGGCCGTGCCGCCGGGCATGGGAAGGCCCGTGCCGCCCCCCTCCTCCGTTTTCGAACGCGCCGCCGAGGCTCAGGCGTCGGCCGGTCGCAATTCCCTTCGCGGATCAAGAATCGTCCCCCCGCGGGTTAGCGCGGGTCGACGCCCCCCTGTATGGATGGTGTGACTGACTGCCAGTCATGTTGCTGCGGTCAAAAGATCCAACAGGGAGCCGCGTTGATGTACGGATCTATCGTAAAGCTTGTTGGCCCCATTGCCGACAAATTCGCCCTGAGCGTCCTGCTCGGTTTGCTGATCACGGCCTGCTATGCGGCACAGGGTATTTTTCTGGCCTTGGCCCTGGTGCGCCTCATCCTGGGGGCGGGGGGCGGTGAGGCGACGCCATGGATTGCCGCCTTTGCCGTTGCCGCCTTGCTGCGGGCCGGTTTGATCTGGGCTTCGGAAATCGCCTCCACCGCCACGGCCCAGGCCGTCAAAACCCAGTTACGCGGAAAATTGTTGTCGCATCTGCTCACCCTTGGGCCGGGCATCACCCTCAAGCAGCAGACCGGCGATCTGCAAACCACCCTCGTCGCCGGGGTCGAGGCGCTGGAAACCTATTTCAGCCGCTACCTGCCGGCGATCGTCATTGCCCTTTTCGGCTGCGGCGGCGTGTTGGCCGCGCTTTTTTATGTGGATTGGCGCTCGGCCCTGCTGCTTGGCCTTTTCGTCATCGCCTATCCCGCCGCCGACTGGTTCTGGTTGCGCTGGCGGATGCCCAAACACGCCGGCATGTTCGAAGCCATGGGCGCCTTTGGCGCGTATCTGCTCGACAGCATCCAGGGCATCGTCACCTTGAAGGCCTTTGCCGCCACGCGGGCGCGTCGCCAGGCGCTGGCGATCCGGGCGCAGGCGCTTCGACGCCAATCCATGGAGACACTGCGCCTCACACTCGTGCGCCACGGCCTCACCGGTCTTTTCACCCTTTCCGGCATTGCCGTGGTGCTTGCCTACGACAGTTGGCGCATCGCGGCCGGGGAGCTTGCGCCCTTGCCGCTTTTCATGACGCTCTTTCTCGCCCGGGAGGCCTTCCGCCCCCTCGAACGGCTGGAAAAGGAATTCCACACGGCCTGGTCCGCCGGGGGGGCCGTGGAGCCGATGCTGACGCTTCTGGCCGAGCGGCCGCCGGTCGGCGAACCGGACCATCCCGCGCCGGTGCCCCGGCGCCATGACCTCACGTTCGAGCAGGTCACCTTTGCCTATGAAACCGACACGACGGCGGCCCTTTCGCATCTGTCGTTCACCGTGGCCGAAAACGAATTCGTCGCCTTGGTCGGTCCTTCGGGAGCCGGGAAATCGACACTGGTCTCGCTGCTTCTGCGGTTTTTCGATCCCCAGGAGGGAACGATCCGGATCGGCGGCACGGACATCCGGCAATTGCCGCTTCACCGCCTGCGGGAACTCTTCGGCGTCGTCTCCCAGGACACGGTGCTCTTTCACGGTTCGATCGAGGACAATTTGCGGATCGCCAAGCCGGACGCCAGCTCCGACGAAATCCGCGCGGCGGCCAAGGCCGCCCACATCCATGGCTTCATTGCGAGCCTGCCCGACGGCTATGCGAGTCAAATCGGCGAGCGCGGCGCGAAACTCTCCGGCGGCCAGCGCCAGCGGCTTTCCATTGCCCGGGCGCTGCTCAAAAATGCGCCCATCCTCATTCTCGACGAAGCCACCTCCAGCGTCGACAGCCTCACCGAACGGGCCATCCGCGAAGCCATCGAAGCGCCGGCCGCGCGCCGCACGACGCTTGTCATCGCCCATCGCCTGTCCACCGTGGCCAAGGCCGACCGCATTCTCGTCCTTGAGGCGGGAAATGTGGTCGAGGAAGGCGCGCACGAACAGCTTGCCCACGCCCACGGCGTCTACGCGAAACTCATGGCCGCCCAGGAAGGAGTCGCCGCATGACCACCATCGCATCCGCATTGTCCGCTGCCGACGGGGACGAAAGCCGGGGCGGACTGCTCGGCCTTATTCCCCTTGTGAAAAGCCGCTGGGGACTGCTCGCCTGGACCATTCTTTCCGGCATTCTCAACCAGGGAGGAGCGCTTGCCACCTTCGCCATCGGCGCCTGGTTGGTCGGCCGGGCGGCAACCGGAACGCCGCCGGCGGAGCTTGTGCCCGGATTTTGGATTCTCGGCATCGCCGTGGCCATTGCCGTCGGCGCGCGCCAGTGGCAGGCCTATGTGTCCCACGAACTGGCCTTTTCCCTCATCGAAATCCTGCAGGTCGGGATTTACGACGGCCTGGAACGCTCGGCCCCGCGCTATGTGCTGGGCCGACGCACCGGCGAGTTGGCTTCGGTGGCCACGGCGGACGCGGAGCTGATGGAGCATTTTTATGCCCATACGCTCGCCGATTACGTCGGCGCCATCATCGTCCCGCTGGGCGCGCTTGTCTTCCTCGCCTTTTTGCATCCCCTGGCCGCGCTGACGCTGCTGCCGTTCATGCTCCTCGTTGCCTCGGTGCCGTATTGGCTGGCCAGCCGGGCCGGAGCCCAGGGCCGCGTCGTCATGGAGCACCTGGGCCGGCTCAACGCCGATACCGTGGAAACCATCCAATCCCTGCGCGAACTGGCCATTTTCGGCCGGGAAAAGGACTTTCTCGACCGCCTTCGCGAACGGTCGCAAACGCTTGCCGCGGCGCAACGCCGCTACGGCATCCGCGCCGGGCTCGAACACGCGGCCATCGATCTGTCCGTGGCCGGCGCGACCCTGGCCGCGGCGATCGTCGGGCTTTGGCTGCTGCGCGCCGGAGACCTGCCGCTGGCCTCTTATCCGCTCATGCTGGTGCTGTCCGGAGCGGCGCTCATTCCCATCGTCGAGGTGACCCAAACCGCACGCAAGCTCGGCGAATTGCGGGCCGGCGCCCGGCGCATCCTGACCATCTTCACCCAGAAGAGCTGCGTCCGGGATGACGGCCAGGCCCCGATCCCAAACGACACGACCTTGTCCTTTGAAACCGTGGGGTTTCGATATGACGCCGCGGGCGGGAAGCCGGTTCTCGACGGGATCAGCCTGACGCTGCCTCCCGGGAAAATGGTGGCGCTGGTCGGCGCGTCGGGAGCGGGGAAAAGCACCTGCGCCGCGCTGGCCCTGCGCTTTTGGGACGTGACGGGCGGGGCCATCCGGCTTGGCGGGCGGGACATCCGCGAGCTTCCCCTGACGGCCTTGCACCGGGAAATCGCCTGGGTCCCCCAGGAGGTGCATCTTTTCAACGAGAGTGTTGCCGACAATATCCGACTCGGGAAGCCCGAGGCCTCGCTGGCGGATGTGGAACGCGCGGCGCGTCTGGCCCAGGCCCATACGTTCATCACGGCGCTTCCGGAAGGCTACGACACGCGCTGCGGCGAACAGGGGGCGCGGCTTTCCGGCGGGCAGCGGCAGCGCATCGCCATTGCCCGGGCACTGCTCGCAGAAGCGCCCATCCTCCTCCTTGACGAGGCCTCATCCAACCTCGACAGCGAAAACGAAGCCGCGTTTCAGGCCGCCCTGGCCTCCATTCGCGGCAAGCGGGCCATGTTGGTGATCGCCCATCGGCTTTCCACCATCAAACACGCCGATCGGATTCTGGTTATGGAGCGCGGACGCATCGTCGAACAGGGAACCCATGCCGAGCTCCTCGCCAAAGGCGGCGCCTACGCCGCCCTGGCCGAAGCATCGGAAGACTGAGCCGGGAACCTGCTCCGGCTTGCGCGTGGGCCCCGCCCAGGGAGCTCACGCGCAAGTCCGTCCCCCCTTCCCCAGGCCTGCCCCTCCTCGCGCCAAGCCGGCAGCTGGCGGACGGAAGATGCCCGTCTGACAGCGGTCATGCTCTTTCGCGCGCTTCATGGCGCCGCGCATGCCGCCATTGCGGGATTGACGCCGCTTGCTCGTTCCGTCTGCCTTGCCGCGGTGCTCCGCTTTTGCCGCCGCGTGCCTGGCCTTGCCTGAAAAAATTCCCCGCTCGGATCAAAAATTGACCCGTCTCGGGTTAGCGCGAACGCATGTCCCGATATATTGATCCTGAAAATCAATTTCGTCTCAATTCCGTGCCACACTTCCAAGGACGTTCGATCCCGGTCGCTGGCACAGGTTTTCGGGCGAAGCCTAAGCACAGGGGGGGTCTTCGTTCATGCTGGTGTTGCGACTTCTCATCGTCTTCATATTGCTGCTGTTGCCTGCCGCCGCCTTCGCCGAAGACAACGCGGATAAGGAGAAAGGCGCGTCCGAAAAACGCAAAACCCTCGTCCTCGAGCCGGTGACCGTCACCGCCACCAAGCGCGAGGAAAGCCTGGGAAAAGTGCCTGCCAGCATTTCCACGGTGCCCGATACGCAGATCGAGGAAATGGGCGCCTGGAAACTTGGCGAGGTGCTGGACACGCTGCCGAACGTCTGGATGAAAAACGCGACGTCCGGGGATGGCATCGTGATTCGCGGCCTGTCGTCTTTCGACACCTCCATCTATTCGCCGGTGGGGCTCTATGTGGACGACGTGCCCTATCCGGTGACCTACATGCAAAACCTGCTTTTTCTCGACGTGGAGCGCATCGAGGTGCTGCGCGGCCCCCAGGGGACGCTGTACGGCCGCAACAGCGAGGCCGGCGTGGTCAATGTGGTGCTCAAAAAACCGGACAACCAGGTGCGGGCCAGCGTGTTTTCGGATTACGGCAGCTACAACACCCTGCGCGCCGGCGCCAATGTCAGTACACCCCTGGTCAAGGACAAGCTCTTTCTGGCCGGCAATTTCGTGCGCTACCAGACAGACGGCTACATGCACAACGAGTACAAGGATGACGACAAGGCCGCCAAGGACGAATCCATGCGGGGCCGGGGCGTGTTGCGCTGGACGCCGACCGATGTCTTCGATCTGCGTCTGGCCATGGACGCCAGCCACACTGACAAGGGGATCGGCAGGCTGCGCTACGAAACGGGCTCCAACGCGACAAAACGCTTCAACGTCATGTCGGACGCCTCGGATGACGCCGAGGAAAATGTCATCACCCCATCCGTCACCGCCAAGTATTCCGGCCCGGTGATGGAGGTGACCTCCATCACCAGCTACATGGATTACCGCTACCAGTTTCAGTCCGATCTCGACCGGACGTCCACGTTCAAGAGCTATTCCGATCAGGATCTCAAGCAGCACGGCATCACGCAGGAGTTGCGGTTCGCCTCGCCGGGCAAGCAGCGACTCAACTGGCTTTTCGGCCTGTTCGGCAGCTCCACGCAATCCGACATCCAGATGAACCGCATCCGCTCCGTCTCCAAGGCTTCCACGTATGCCGACACGGACGCCACGGAGTCGAGCTGGGCCGCCTTCGGCCAGGCGACCTATTCCATTTTCGACAACCTGCGCCTCACGGCCGGACTGCGCGGGGAATACGCCCTGGCCCACGGCGGACAGACCTACCGCACCGGCTCGACGAGACTGGTCGGCTACAGCAAGGAGCTCGATTCCTTCGAGGTCCTGCCCATGGCTTCTCTGGCCTACGACGTGACGCCCAATGTCACGGCCTATGCCACCTGGTCCAACGGCTTCCTGGCCGGCGGGTTCAATTATTACACGGCCGACAGCCTTTCGACCTTTTATTATCAGCCCGAACACACCACGAACTACGAAGTGGGGCTCAAGACCAACTGGTTTGACCAGAAGCTTACGGCCAATGTTTCCGTTTTTTATACCGACATCCGCGACAAGCAGGTCCGCGAGGATGATCCCGACGGCGGCGTGGGTGTGTGGAAGTTCACCAACGCCGGCCGGGCCCATTCCCAAGGCGTGGAAGTCGAGTTGACGGGAAAGCCGCTTGCCGGCCTCGAACTCCAGGGGGGGCTCGGCTACACCTACTCGGTTGTCGACGACTGGAGCGTCAACCAGGACGGCGTGCCCTACAGCTACAAGGGCAAGCGCCTGCCTTGGGCCCCGGATCTCACCTACCACCTCGGCGCGGGATATGCCCATCCCTGCGGCCTCTTCGCCCGGGCCGACCTCTACGGCGCGGGCACCCAGTATTTCGATGCCGAAAACAGCCTCAGCCAGGACGGCTTCGCCCTGGTCAACGCCCGTGTCGGCTATGCCTTCAAGCAGTGGGAACTCGCCCTGTGGGGCAAGAACATTTTTGATGTCGACCATGCCACCAAAAAGGTTCGCGACAGTTCGGGCGACATGCTGGTCGAGGACGGCGAACCGCAAACATTCGGCGCTTCACTCACCTGGAGGTTTTAGACATGTGTGGGAAAACGGTTTTGGACTTGGGCCAGGAAGGTCACCCGTCTATTGCGCCATTCTTCGATTGGCTGCTCGGACCGGTGCGCATGGCCCTGCTCGATGCGGCGATCAGCCTCGGCATCGCCGACATCCTGGCCGAGGCGGATGATCCCGACGAAATCGCCGCGCGCCTGAAGACGCATCCCGGCAACACGCGCACGTTTCTCGACGCCCTGGTCGCTTTGGGACTGGCCGAGAAAAGGCGGGGCCGCTACGCCAACACGCCGCTCGCCAGCCGGTATCTGCGTCGGGAGAGCCCGACGTACATGGGTGGTCTCGTCGAAAATCTCAAAAGAATACAGCACCGCAATCTGCCGCACCTGACGGAACTGCTCGAATCCGGGCCGCCGCCCGTGGCCCGGGAAGACCGCCTGGACGGCGATGTGCAATGGAAACGTTCCGCCAGGGACCTCGCCTGCTACCAAAGGGCCGGCATGGCCGAGTTGGCCGCCGACATCGTCGCTTCCCTGCCGGAAAGCCCCAAGCTGCGCCGCATGCTCGATTTCGGAGGAGGACCGGGCATCATCGGGCTGGGCATTTTGACGCGGTTTCCGGTCATGCGGGGGGCGCTCACCGATTTGCCGGCGGTCATCGAAGTGGCGCGGGAGGAAATCGAGGCGGCCGGCATGGCCGGGCGGGTGGAGCTTTATCCCGGCGACTACAACACCGCGTCCTTCGGTTCGGGCTACGACCTCGTCTGGGCCAGCCACAATCTGTACTACGCCAAGGATCTTGAGGGGCTTTTGGCCCGCGTTCTGGATGCCCTGCACCCTGGCGGCGTCTTTATCAGTTTCCATGAGGGACTGACCGGGGAACGCACCAAGCCCCCCTTCTATATTCTTTCCCGGGTATCGCTGGCCCTTGAGGGGCAGGATGTGTCTTTCGAGGCGGGAGAGATCGCCAGGGCCGCCTTGGATGCCGGGTTCCTCTCCCTTGAAACGAGAACCTGCGACACCCCCATGGGCGAGGTCCGCGTCGACATTTTGCGCAAGGCCGGCTGCCTCGGGGAGGCTGCGGCATGACGCGCCGCCAATTCCTGCAGACACTGGCGGCCTTGTCCCTGGCGGCGCCGGCTTTTGCCGCGAAGTCCTCCTCGGTCCGGGTGTCCGGTCCGGCCGTGGCCGAAACCTTGCCCTTGCTGGCGATGGGGCGGGCGGGCCCGTTGCCGGGGAGTGCCCGTACCGTGATCTTTACTCCGTGGAATTCACCGGACCAGTTGCGCGCCATGATCGCCACGGACGACGTGGATGCGGCCCTCATGACCACGGCCTCGGCCTGCACCCTGGCCAACAAGGGCGTGCCCGCGACTGTCGTGGCCCTCACGTCGAGCCCGGTGTGGCTGGTGTCCCCGGATGCCGCGCTGTCACGCCTGTCCGGTCTCGACGGCCGGGAAGTCCTGCTGCCGTTCGGCCCGGGCGAAATGCCGGATTTGCTTTTGCGGGCCTTGGCCGGGCGGGCGGGCGTCTCGTTTGTCCCCCGGCATGCGGGCAACGCCCTGGAAGCCGTCAATCTCCTTTTGCTCGGACAGGGACATTGCGCGCTTTTAAGCGAGCCGGCGGCGAGCCTGGCCGTGTCGCGGGCGAACGACCGGCCCCGGCCCGGCGCTCCGGTCCTGGCCAAGCGGTTGGACCTCCGGGATGCCTGGCGGGAAGTCTTCCCCGAACATCCGCAATTGGCCCAGAGCGCCTTGGCCGTGATCGGTTCCCTGGCCCGGGATGCGGCGGCCTGCAAGGCGCTGCAGACGGCGTATGTCCAGGCGGCAGGCTGGCTAGCCGCACATCCCCGGGAAACCACGGCCCTTGCCGGGAAGGATTTTCCCGCCCTTGCCTCCCAGGCCGTAAACGGCGTCTTGCCGGGCCAGGACATCCGGCTCGTCATGGGACGGCAGGGGGCGCAAGACGCCCGGTTTTTCCTGGGCCTGCTCCACGGGATGTCGCCGGCAAGTATTGGCGGCCGGTTCCCCGAAAACGCCTTTTTCGAGGTCGACGCATGAAATGGGACGGGCTTGTCGGACGGGTCTGCGGTCTGGCCGCGCTTATGGGCGCCTGGGAAGTGGCGTCCGGCCGGGGGCACGGCATAGCCGTGGCCTCGCCCGGGGAAACATTTGCGGCCTTGACCGGGCTTTTGGGGCAGTCGTCCTTCTGGCTGGGCGATCTGGCCGTGAGCGCGAGGCGTGTGGGATGCGGGTTTTCTCTCGGCTTTGCCGTCGGGGGCGCTCTGGGGCTGCTGGCCGGCCGCTTTCCGGCGGCACGGACCTTTCTGGCGCCGTCGCGCTGGATGCTGACCAGCGTTCCCGGGGTGGTGGCCGTCATGCTCGGCATGCTCTGGTTCGGCCTGGGCGCGGGCATGGTCGTGGCCATCGTGGCGCTTATGGTCGCGCCGGCCATCCATGTGGCCGTGATCGAGGGACTGTCCACCGTGGACGCGACGCTTGCGGAGATGGCCAGGGCCTACCGGTTCACGCCGGTCATGCGCTTTTGGCACATCTACGCGCCGGCCATGGCCGCGCCGCTTTTTTCCGGCGGCGTGGTGGCGCTCGGCGGGGCCATGCGGGTGGCGGTGTTGGCCGAGGCCCTGGGCGCCAATACGGGCCTCGGCCATGCCCTTTCCGTGGCCAGGACCAATCTGGACACACCCCAACTCTACGCCCTGGCCCTATGCAGCATGCTCCTCGTCGGCGTGGCCGAAATGGCGCTTTTGGGGCTGGCCCGACGCACCGTCGGCCGGAGACCGTCATGAATCCGGTGCTCGTTTTTTCGGGGGTCGGCAAGCACTACCGGGGACGGACAGTGCTCTCCGGCCTCGATCTGACCCTGGAAGTGGGGGAAATCCTGGCCATTGTGGGCCCAAGCGGCATCGGCAAGTCCACCCTGCTCCGGCTGGCGGCAGGGCTCGACCGCCCGAACCAGGGCACGGTGACCCTGGCCACGCGGCGCATCGGATTCGTATTCCAGGAACCGCGTCTTTTGCCCTGGCGCACGGCCCTGGAAAATGTGGCCTTGCCGCTTTTGGCCCAGGGCCTCCCGCCACAACCAGCCCGGGAGAGAGCCGCCGCCATGCTCGCCCGCCTGGAGCTGGCCGCTTTCGCGGGGGCCTATCCGGACATGCTCTCCGGCGGCATGCGCCAGCGCGTCTCCCTGGCCCGGGCCTTTGTGGTCGAGCCCGAACTCCTGCTGCTCGACGAACCTTTTACCGGACTCGATCCCGAACTGCGTCGTGCCATACGCCGCTATCTGGACGCCTTGCTGCATGAAGCCGGAGCGGCGGCCCTGCATGTCACCCACGACATCGAGGATATCCCGGCCGCGACCAGCCGCATTTTACGTCTGACGGCGGCAGGGCCGTGTTTCGAATTCCCGGGGATGGAGCCGGCTCCCGCCGGTGTGTCGCACGGCTGATGCACGGCAGGCCGACCGGAGCGCTCGGCCCTCGTCTGGCGGCATGGAACAGGAACGTTCCCCTCTCGCCCGGGGAAAAAGGAGGATGATATGGATAGTACCTTGTTGCAGGCCCTTTCCCAGGCCACAGGCGTGGCCAAGGCCGTGCTGGCCCTGCTGGTTGTGATGTCGGTCGTCAGTTGGACCGTCATCTACTGGAAGTGGCGAAGCCTCACCGTGGCCAAACGGGGCGTATCGCGTCTGACCGGACAGATCCTTGAGGCGGATTCCCTGGCCGAGGCGGCGGTGGCCATCGACGCTTTGGCCGGACCGTCGATCAGAAGCATGGCTTCGTTGGGGTTTAAGGAATTTACAAAACTATCCCTGTCCGGGGACGCCGAGAAGCTCGTCGCCGACAATGTACGTCGCATCCTGCACCACGGCATTGCCGAGGAGATACGCGGATTGTCCAGGGCCCTGCCTTTGTTGGCTATCTCAGCCAACGCGGCACCCTTCATCGGCCTGTTCGGTACGGTCTGGGGCATCATGCATTCCTTCCACGCCATCGGGCGGATGCAGTCCGCCTCTCTGGCCACGGTCGCGCCGGGAATCTCCGAGGCGCTTATCGCCACTGCCGTCGGCCTCGCCGTGGCCATCCCGGCCAGCGTCGCCTACAACATGTTTTTGGGCATGATCGAATCGCTGGAAAGCCAGTACATCAGTTTTGCCGGCCTGCTGCTCAACCGGTTGCGCCACGATGCCTGCACGTACCCGCAGGGCATGGAACTCGCCGCGCCTCGAACGCAGGTGTGTTCATGAGCGCCGGCGGCAGGGGGAGACGCTACTCTTCCGACATCAATGTCACGCCGTTTGTCGATGTCATGCTGGTCCTGCTCATCATCTTCATGGTCACCGCCCCCATGATGACCGAGGGTCTGGATGTCGATCTGCCTCGGACCAAGACCGTGGAGGCCTTGCCCGTCGACGATGATCACCTCGTTGTCGGGGTCGACCCGAAGGGTGCGATTTTTCTCGACGAGCAGAGCGTCTCCCTGGAGGATTTGGCGGACAGGCTGCGCAATTGGGCCGCCTTGGGGTCAAAGGCCGTTTTTTTGCGCGCCGACAGGGGGGTGTCCTATGGACGTATTGTCGACATCATGGGCCGCATCCGCGAAGCCGGCATCGACCATTTCGGCGTGGTGGCCGAACGGCCGGAACAAGGAGCACGGTAACCGTGCGAAGCGCCGACATCCTCATTTCCGTAAGTGCCCATGCACTGTGCCTTGCCCTTCTGTTCCTGTGGCCGGCGGCGCAACCGGCTCCCGTCTCGAAGACATTCACGGTGGGGATGGTGGAGCTTGTCAGGCCAAGGGCCATCGAGCCCCCCGCCAGCGCTCCGGCTGCGGCCGAACCGATCGCGGAAGCACCGGCTCCCGAAGTGCCCCCTCCTCCGGCGCCGGCGCCGCTCCCCAAACCGGTCGAGGCGGCCAGGCCCGCGCCTGTTGCGGTCAGGCAGATCAGCCCGAAAAAAAGGCCGGAGCCTTCCACGGCAAAACCATCTCCTTCTCCCGTGCGGCAACCGGCGGCTTCGCAGCCGCAGCAAACAGCAGCGCCCCAAGAGCCTTCCGGCACGGGAGGCGGCATGGGCAAGACCGCCGGGCCTTCCCATATGGTTGGAGGAATGGGTGTCTACGACGCCGCGGTCGTGGATATCCCGCCCAAAATCATCAATCGGGAATTGCCGCAATATCCTCCGAGCGCCAGGCGATTGCGCTTGGAAGGGACCGTCCTTGTGAGCATGATCATCGACAGCCAGGGGAAACCGACCCATTGCGCCATCCGGAAAGCGGAGCCGAAAGGTGTTTTCGAGGAGTCGGCCCTCGCCGCTGCGAACAGCTACCGGTTCGTTCCGGGCAAGGTCGGCGGTCAAAGCGTCGCCACTCTTGTTCTTGTGCCTTTTCATTTCAAGATGGCAAACTGAATTTTGTTGGAGTGGTCTTTTATTTATGCTCGACAGTAAACAAATTTCGAACAGCTATTGGGACAAAAGGAGCTCCCCCTCAGCCTGGATTGAACCAATTTTCATCCCCGTTCGTGTTTAGCTAATGGATGTGAAAAGACCCGGGCAGGTCAGCGGCCCGTGGGCAGTCGCCCGGCCCTACCCTGCCGTGCTCGCCTTGTCCCCGTTCCACCCACAATACTCCCCGGCAGAAAGGGGAAGAACTCGTGCGGCTCATCCCTGACGACGCCGTGGACGCGCGCAAGCTGGAGGCCGACACCGGCAAGCTGGCGGAAGCGATATTTGGGGAGATGGGAGGATAGGCGGCCCCGATCGCATCGAGGACCACCCCCGGCACAATCAGGATGAGGCGCATCGCCTCGTCTCGGCCTGCTCCCGGATACTGCGCACGAAGGAAAAAAGGTTTTCACCCATGCCGCAAAGGACGATATAGCGCCGCAAGCGGCTGGGATTGTGCCGGGCGACGATGGCCAGTTGCCGCCAAAACTGCCAGCACGCCTCCCCTGTCACCCCCTGCCTCCAGATCAGACGCAAAAGAGGCGTGAAGTCCGGGCTGCGGTTTTTTTGGGGTATGGCCAGAGCTGGGTCGGCTGTCGCTTTGGGTGCGGCCCCTGGCATGGAGGCCCGGGTCGGGCGCATGGCAAGCGTGGCCCGAAGCGCCCGCCCAAGGTAGGCCCCCGGAGCGTAAAGGGCGTTTAGGGCCGAGACCTGTTCGGCAAAAATCTCGTCGATGGGCCGCTGGGGGGTGAAATTGGTCAGGGAGTCCCAGCCGCTTTCCGCGATACCGTCCTGCAGCCGGCCTTCCGCCTTGAGTCTGTCCCACAGGGCGGTGTGGGGAAGGGCGCGCAGGACGTTGACCATGACCCAGGGCAAATCCGCCGCCTCGGCGAAGACCCGCATGCGCTCTCCGGCTCCGGCCTTCTCGCCGTCCATACCAAGGATGAAGCTGCCGATGACGCTGAGGCCGTTGGCGTTTATGGCGCGCAGGGAAGCGAGCAGCGGGTTGCGCACGTTCTGGTGCTTGTGCGCGGCGGTCAGAACGTCGTCGTCCGGGGATTCGATGCCGACGAAGACATAGGAGAAATTGGCGGCGGTAAGCAGGCCGATCAGCGGGATGTCCTGGCCCAGATTCACCGAGGCCTGGGTGATGAAATCAAACGGCTCGCCATGCTTGGTCTGCCATTCGATGATGCGCTCAAGGAGGGCCACGGTCCGGGAACGGTGGCCGATGAAGTTGTCGTCGGCCACGAACACCGTGCCCCGAAAGCCGAGCCGGCGAATGGCCTCCAGTTCGCCGATGACCTGATCCGGCGTCTTGTGGCGCTGGACCCGGCCGAACAAGCTCACGATGTCGCAGAATTCGCAGGCGAAAGGACACCCCCTGGAGGTCTGGACAGACATGGATTCATAATCGCCCGGGGCAATGAGGTCGTAGCGGGGCGGGGGCGATGTGGCCAGGGCGGGCTTGTCCACGCACACGAACGTGCCGCTGGTCCGGCCGGCCGCAATCGCGGCAACCATTTCCGGGATGGTGGTTTCCCCTTCACCCAGGATGAGAAAGTCGCAGCCCGCGTCCAGCACTTCCTTGGGCGAGGTGGTGGGGTAGGCACCGCCGGCCGCCGTGGCGACGCCTCGGGCCTTGGCCTCGGCGAGAAGAGCCAACAGGCTTTCGCGCTGCACCAGCATGCCTGTGACGAGCAACAGATCGATCCCGTCCCAGTCGGCCTCGATCAGCGGTCGAACGTTCAGATCAACCAGCCGGAGGTTCCAGTCCCTGGGCAACAGGGCGGCCACGGTCAACAGCCCCAAGGGCGGCAGGAGAGCCTTTTTTCCCGTCATGGCCAGAGTTTCGCGGAAGCTCCAAAACGACAGGGGCAATGGCGGGTTCAGCATGAGGACATTTTTCATCGTGTCTTCAGGCTAGCACACTCGGGACGCACCCACCATGATTCTTTCCGCCGGTCCGCCAGGAACCAAAACGCGCTTCCCCACAGCCCAAAAGACCAATGCAAAATACACCACGCTCATTTTGAAATTTTATGGTGGTTTGCCTTTACATTCTTCAGCCCATGCGTATATTCGAAAAATAGCCACTCAAACGTGCAAACTTTTTTTTGGATCTTGGGCGTCTCCCGGTGAACAGTTCCAAGCAATACGAAAAAAAATGCCAAAAACGGGAGCAAAAGCCCTTGTCTAAGAAACTTTATGTCGGAAACCTCTCCTTCAATTCCACCGAAGATGACATCCGTACCCAGTTCGCCACGTTCGGCGAAGTCATCAGCGTCAACCTCATCACCGACAGGGAAACCGGCCGTCTTCGCGGTTTCGGCTTTGTCGAGATGGACGAGGAAGGCGCCCGGGCTGCCATCCAGGGTATGGACGGCAAAGAGTTCGGCGGCCGCAATCTGAAGGTCAATGAAGCCGAGGACAAGCCCCGCTCCGGCGGCGGCGGTCGCGGCGGTCGCTGGTAGGCCAAAAGGCTTCCAGCGAACATCCCGCAAGCAAAGGGGCCAGGATATATTCCTGGCCCCTTTTTTATTGGCGCCCCAACGGGGAAATCGAAATGGCGACAAAGCCCTTGTCGTGATCTTCCCCAGGGCGCGGCAGGCGTTGCGGGGCTCGAGCCCGCACACGCCTTCGACCTGAAAAAAAACGGCCCGCCCCCGAATCGAGGACAGGCCGTTTTGTCTTGCCCGTCAATACGCCTTGGCCAAGAGGAGGGAGAAGGGTTCTTTCCCCAGGCCCCCTACTCTGCCTTGAGCGTCTCCACGAGGCGGGTCAGATTATCGGCCTGACTGGTGAGCTCTTCCACGAAGGCGGCCGCCTTGGCCATGGCGCCGGCCGTTTCCTCGGATATCTTGTTGATGTCGTCCACGGCCCGGTTGATCTGTTCGCTGGCCGCCGACTGCTGTTCGGAGGCCGTGGCGATGGAGCGCACCTGGTCGGCCGAGGCCTCGACGATGGACACGATCTCCTCGAGCATGCCGCCGGACCGGCCGGCCAGATCCGTGGCCTGATCCACGGCCCGGGCCGCGCCCTCCGCGCCCTCGACGCTGGAGCGCGCGCCGGTCTGGATGGCCCGGATGGCGTTGCCCACCTCGCTGGTCGCGGTCATGGTCTTTTCCGCCAGCTTGCGGACCTCGTCGGCCACCACGGCGAAACCGCGCCCGGCCTCGCCGGCCCGGGCAGCCTCGATGGCCGCGTTGAGGGCCAGCAGGTTGGTCTGGTCGGCGATATCGGAAATCACGCTGATGATGTTGCCGATGCCTTCGGCCTGTTTGCCGAGTTCGTCCATATTGGCGCGCAGGGACGAGGCCTGCGTCTGGACACCGTTTATGGCCGCGATCACCTGCTGCACCACATCGGCCCCGGCCTTGGCCTTGTCCCGGGCCTGTCCCGAGCCCTCGGCGGCCTCGGAGGCATTCCTGGCCACCTCGAGCACGGTGGCGTTCATCTCCTCCATGGCCGTGGCGGTCTCCCCGGTATGGCGGCGTTGCAGGTCCGCCCCTTCCTTGGACTGGTCGATTTGCGAGGAAAGGTCCATCGAGGCCCGGGCCACCGCCTTGGCCACGTCCTCGACGAGGGCCGCGGCATTGAGCTTGCCCTGGCGCTCGGCCATGGCGGCATGTTTTCGCGCCTCGTCGGCTTCGGCCACCGCCTGCCGGGCGCGTTCGGCCTCGGCCGCAGCCTCACGGCTCTTGTCCTCGGCCTGGGCGATCTTCTCTTTGAGGTTGTCGACCATGCGCGTCAGCGCCTTGGCCAAAACCCCCGTTTCGTCGACCTGATTGACGGCCAGGGACTGGGAGAAATCCCCCTCGGCCACCTTGCCGGCAAAGGCCGCCGCCAGCCGCAGGGGCCGGACAAGTCCGGCCGCAAACACCCACAATACGCCAAGGGCCAGCACCGTGACGCCGAGGGCCACGCCCACCTGCCACATGGCGCTGTCATGGTTCAACGAAGCCATGGTGGCGTCGAGTTCCCGGTTCTCGGCGAACACGATATCCGGATGGACGCGGATGAGCACGGCCCACGGCCGATCGGTGCGGCCCAGGCTGATGGGGGCCAGGGCCCGGTACATGCCCGAGGCCGGGCTCACGTCGATCATGGCCTTGCCGGCCTTGACATCCTCGACAATGCCTTTCCATTCCTTGAAAATGGTGTTGAGCGGCTTGCCGATGGCCTCGGGGTGATCACTGCTGGCGGCCACCAGCCCGGCGTAACTGACGATGGTCACGTCGCCCCGGCCCTCGTAGAGGCTGGCGTCGACCTTCTTGGCCAGGTCCTGCATGAAGTTGAGCCGCAGGTCCGTGCCGGCCAGGCCGAGATACTTGCCGTTTTCCAGGATGGGCGCATTGATCGTGGCCAGCCAGTCCTGCTTGCCCTGGATGATGTAGGGCAGCGGGTCGAGGACGATTTCCTTTTTCCTCTCGCGCGAGCCCTGGTACCAGGCGCCCTTGCCCACGCCATTGTCGTTGAGTTCACGGTTTTCATAATCGACCAGCGCCTGGCGGGCGATCTTCCCGTTGGAGTCACGATTCCAGTAGGGAATGAACCGGCCGGTCTCGTCGTAGCCTTCGTCGGTCTTGCCGGCGAATTCCTTGTCCCGGCCGTCCAGGGCGTTGGGCTCCCAGGCCGAATAGGCACCCAGAAAATTGGGATTATTCTCGAGAACCCGGTGCAAAATGTCGTTTAACATATTGCGCACCGGGTTTTGGGTGCCTTCCTTGGCCGCCATCTTGCCCACATCCTCCCGCACGACTTCGAACACCTTGGCCATGGTCCGGGCGGTAACGAGGTTGTTCTCCAGGGCGCTCTGGACGACGGAGGCCTGATTGGCGGCCAGCATGGACAGATTGCGTTTCGCCTCCGACTCGAGCAGATCCCCGACGCGTTTCGACACCAGCGCCTGCGTTTTTCCCGCGGAATACAGATTGTAGCCGACAAGCGCCGCGGCGGTCGCCAGCAAGCATCCCCCTGCCAGCAGCAAAATTTTTGCTTGAATCGACTTCAGTTGCATAGCATTCCTCTCTTGCCCGTAACCATCTCTGCAAATTTCAAAAGAAATACACCGCCAAGGCCGAGTACATCACGAATTGAGAATGGAAGGCTTTTCCAAAAAGATTCCCTGTTCCCCCTGTTCACGGCCCGGCAAGGAACAGCCGATGGGACTGGATATTAATACCATACCACGACACAACACAGTTCGCAATGCCGGGCACGCGGCAAGGCCGGCCTTGCGTCAAATCCGGCATAAAGGACGCGGCAGCCGGCGCGACATACCGCACCATGCCGTAATAAACCGCAATTCTATAATAAAAGCGAATGCACATCAATTCCCGACGAACGCATTGCGGTTTTGGAAGCCTCGGTACGACGTTCGACAAAAAAGGCGATGATGGGACTGCCCGGCTTGTTGACCAGCTCGTAGCGCGCGGCACGCCAGGCCTCGAAGGGAAGATTCGCGCACCAGGCGGCGACCGCCGCCGCCTCGGCCGCGCCGCCGGGATGTCCCGTGTAGCAGACCACGGCGATGCTGCCGTCCGGGGCCAGCACGGCGGTTGCGGCGTCAAGCGCGGCCAGGGTCGTTTCGGGGCGCGTGACCACGGTGTCGTCGCCGCCGGGCAAAAAACCGAGGTTGAAGACCAGCGCCGCCACCCGGCCGTGGTGCGCCGGGGGCAGGCACGAGAGCAGGTCCTCGTGGCCGGCGGCGTGATAGCGGACGAGGTGGCCGAGTCCGGCCGCTTCGAGACGCTTGCGGGTCTTTTCCAGGGCCTCGGCCTGGATGTCGAAGCAGTGCACCATCCCGTCCGGGGCGACCAGTCCGGCCAGGGCCAGGGCGTCATTGCCGTTGCCGGCCGTGGCGTCCACGGCCACGCGGCCCGGTCCGAGGGTCCGGGCCAAAAGCCTGTGGGCGAAGGTCAGGGCGGCGGTGGTGCGCACGATGGCGTCAGCGGCCGCAACAGCGCTTGTACTTTTTGCCGCTGCCGCAGGGACAGGAATCGTTGCGCCCGACCTTGGGCGCGGCCGGGGCGGGGGCCGGGTCCGTGCTTCCGGGACGGCTGTCCACGTAGAGCCAGCAGCCGTTTTTTTTCTTGAACCGGCTGCGTTCGTGCAGGGTCATGGGTTCGCCGGCCTTTTCGAAGGTGGCGGAAAATTCCACCACACCCGTGTCGTCGTCCGGGCCGCCGTCCAGGGTGGCAAGAACGGTCAGCCCGGTCCAGACCACGTCGGCGCTCCAGGCCAGGGTCTCGGCCGGGCGGAAGGCCGCCCGCTGGCGCGAGCCCAGGGTGCGCTCGAGGTGGGCCATGTCGTTTCGGGCGTAGGCGGTGTAGCGCGAGCGCATGAGCGCCTCGGCCGTGGGCGCGGGCTTGCCGTCGAGATAGGGGCCGCAACAGGTCTCGAAGGAGAGGCCGGACCCGCAGGGACAGGGATCGGTCATCGTTGTTTCCAGTGCGCTTGGGGGACCTGCCTTTCGCAGCCCCCCAACCATTTGTTATAAAAAAGAATATTCTCCACTAAAAAGTTTAGGAAAGGGAGAGCGCGAGAGGGGAGAACCCTTTGCAAAAGGGTTTCCCCTCTCGCACCCTCTTCTCCCCCTTCTCCTTCCTACACCTCAAAATCGACGACGCGGCGTTCGGATACGACCTTCTTGATGAACTCCACGACCTCGAGGTGCAGCGGGTGCACGGCGTAGGTTTGCAGATCCTCCTTGGTACGGAAGGAGGAAGAGAGCACCACGTCCGTTTCGGGCACGGCGGCGAAGATTTCCGCGCCGACGGCGACTTCCAGCTCCACGGCCTGGGGCAATTTGCCTTTGAGGGCGAGCAGGCGGGACTGCATTTCGGCGGCGTTGGCGGCCTTGTCGCGGCCTTCGGCCTGGTCCTTGAGGGTCCACATGACGATGTGCTTGATCATGGCGGGCTCCTGAGAATGGGGTTGCGGCCTTGTAGCGCAAACGGGGCCGGGGAGCCAGGGACGCGCGCGGCGGAGTCATGATGCAAAATCGCAACGTATGATGCAACAACGCAACATCCGTAGCAAAATCGCCTCACGCAGCTTTGCTCAAACCGTTTCATATTGCAACATATTAGTTGCAAATTTGCAACACAGTCACGCTTTCAACTCACCCCGTTTTCCTCCCCCTCCCCATCGTTTCCGTATTTAATCCAATATTACAAGCGAATTATAAAATTCATCTGATGCTTACGCCCCGCGTTGCATGCATCTTGCTGCACCCCCGCATTTGTCCGGCTTGAAGTGCCGAAAAGCGCTCCACGGGATCGCATATCTTTCTCACGACGCAACGCCGGCCACGGGCCACCGCGCCCCGGCCGGCATGGCGATACGGCAGGGGGCGGCACAGGTTCGGGGGTGCCGCCCCCTGCCCAACCGGCTCTTCCTCCCGGCCCGCGCGGTCGCCCGGACGCCGGCCGACGTGGCGAACCCCGGCACGAAACCTCCCATCCACGCTTGCAGTCGTAAAGGAGAGCATCAGATGGAGCCCAAGTTGGCCGCGTCGCTGGCGGAAACCGCCAAATTTCAGAAGCTGTGCGGCATCCTCGACCATTACGGACGCCACCCGGCCCGACTCGTTCCCATTTTGCAGGCGCTGCAGGAAGAGTACCGCTACCTCCCCGAGGAAGTGCTCTCCTACGTGGCGACCTCGCTGCGCATCCCCGAGGCCAACGTCTTTGGCGTGGCCACCTTTTACGCCCACTTCGCGCTCACGCCCAAGGGCAAATACATCGTGCGGCTGTGCGACGGCACCGCCTGCCACGTCAAGCATTCCATCCCCATCCTCGAGGCCCTGCGCGGGCACCTGTCCCTTTCCGAGGAAAAGACCACCACGCCGGACATGCTGTTCACCGTGGAGACCGTGGCCTGTCTCGGCGCCTGCGGCCTGGCCCCGGTCATGGTCATAAACGAGGACGTCTACGGCCAGATGACCCCGCAGCGGGCCGTTTCGCTTATTGATTCCATCCGCGCCAAGGAGTTGCAGTAATGGAAGGCCCGAACCAGGAATCCACCAGCGTCGCGCCGGCCGCCGTCTCCCAGGCCGTCGCCGGACAGCGCCGCGTCATCGTCTGCGCCGGCACAGGCTGCGTGGCCAACGGCTCCAAAAAGGTCCTCGCCGCCCTGGAAGCCCAAATGGCCGAGGCCGGCCTCGACGTGGTGCTGGAATTTAAGCCCGAAGGCCACGGCGACGGCGTGCGCCTGTCCCACAGCGGCTGCCAGGGCTTTTGCCAGATGGGACCGCTGGTCACCATCCTGCCCGAGAACATCCTCTACACCAAGGTCGCCGTGGAGGACGTGCCGGACATCGTGGGCCTGACGCTTCTAAAGGGCGAGCCCGTCGAGCGCCTGCTCTATGTCGAGCCCCGCACCAAGAAGCGTTGCCTCGGCCCGGAGCAGATTCCCTTCTACCAGCGCCAGTCCCGCTATGTGCTGAAGGAATGCGGCTTCATCGACCCCGACGAGATCCGCGAATACGTGGCCCACGGCGGCTACGGCGCGGCCCGCAAGGCCTTTACCGAGATGGACGGCAAGGCCGTGTGCGACGTCATAAGCGCCTCCGGCCTGCGCGGCCGTGGCGGCGGCGGTTTCCCCACCGGCCGCAAGTGGGAGGCCGCCCGCATCCAGGACAACCCGAAAAAATACGTCATCTGCAACGGCGACGAGGGCGACCCGGGCGCGTTCATGGACCGGTCCGTCATGGAGGGCAACCCCCACTGCGTCATTGAGGGCATGATGATCGCCGCCCGGGGCATCGGGGCCGACGAAGGCTACATCTACGTGCGCGCCGAATATCCGCTGGCCGTCAAGCGCATGCGCCACGCCGTGGCCGAGGCCGAGGCCGCCGGGTACCTCGGCGACGATGTCTTCGGCTCGGGCCAGTCCTTCCGCCTGGAAGTCATGGAAGGGGCCGGCGCGTTCGTGTGCGGCGAGGAAACCGCGCTTATGGCCTCCATCGAGGGCCGGCGCGGCATGCCCGCTCCAAAGCCCCCCTTCCCGGCCCAGAAGGGCCTGTGGCGCAAGCCCACCATCATCAACAACGTCGAAACCCTGGCCCAGGTGCCCCGCATCATCGGCCTTGGCGTCGAGGCCTACCGCGCCCTTGGCACCGAAACCTCCCCGGGCACCAAGACCTTCGCCCTGACCGGCCACGTCTGCAACACCGGGCTGATCGAGGTCCCCTTCGGCGCGACCCTGCGCGAGGTGGTGATAAACATCGGCGGCGGGGTCACCGACGACCGGGGCATGATCGACAAGGCCGGGTTCAAGGCCGTGCAGATCGGCGGCCCCTCGGGCGGCTGCCTGACCCCGGACCTGCTCGACCTGCCGCTTGATTTCGATTCCCTGCGCTCGGTCGGGGCCATGGTCGGCTCGGGTGGGCTGGTCGTCATGAACCAGAAGACCTGCATGGTCTCGGTCGCCCGCTTCTTCATGGAATTCACCCAGCGCGAGTCCTGCGGCAAGTGCGTGCTGTGCCGCGAGGGCACGAAGCAGCTGCTGGCCCTGCTCGACGACGTCATCGAGGGCCGGGGCACGGCCGAGACCCTGGAGCTTCTGGAGACCCTCGGCCACGCCGTGCAGATCGGCTCCCTTTGCGGCCTGGGCAAGACCGCGCCGAATCCGGTGCTCTCGACCCTCAAGCACTTCCGCAAGGAATACGAGGAGCACGTCTTCGAGAAGCGCTGCCGGGCCGGGCGCTGCAAGGCGCTAGCCCGTCCGACCATCAACCCGGCCCTGTGCAAGGGCTGCCGGTTATGCGTCAAGGCCTGTCCGGTCGGCGCCATCATGGGCGAGAAGAAACAGCCCCACCGCATCGACGAGGGGCTTTGCGTCAAGTGCGGCGCGTGCGCGGCGGCCTGCAAGTTCGGCGCGGTGGAGGGAATCTAGCCATGACCAAGTCTGTTGAACAAAGCGTTACCATTGACGGCAAGGTCGTCCCCATCGAAGGGGAACGCAACCTGCTCGAGCTGATCCGCAAGGTGGGGATCGACCTGCCGACCTTTTGCTACCACTCCGAGCTCTCGGTCTACGGCGCCTGCCGCCTGTGCCTGGTGGAGGTGAAAAACCGGGGCATCATGGGCGCCTGCTCCACCCCGCCGGAACCGGGCATGGAGATCCGCATCCACACCAAGGAGCTGCGCGAGATCCGCAAAATCGCCGTGGAGCTGCTGCTGGCCAACCACAACCAGAGCTGCCCCACCTGCTTTCGCAACGGGGCCTGCAAACTCCAGGAAATCGCCCGCAAGCTCGGCGTGTCCCAGGTCCGCTTCAAGCCCGTGCAGGAGCCCGTGCCCGTGGACGTCTCCTCGCCGTCGCTGGTGCGCGACCCCAACAAGTGCGTGCTGTGCGGCGACTGCGTGCGCATGTGCTCGGAGATCCAGGGCATCGGGGCCATCGGCTTCGCCTTCCGCGGCCACAAGACCGCCGTGCTGCCGGCCTTCGGCAAGGGGCTGGCCAATGTGGAGTGCGTCAACTGCGGCCAGTGTTCGAGCGTATGCCCGACCGGCGCGCTGACCCCCAAGTCCGAGATCGAGGACGTCTGGAACCTGCTGGCCGATCCCGACGTGACCGTGGTGGCCCAGATCGCCCCGGCCGTGCGCGTGGGCCTCGGCGAGTGCTTCGGCGCCGCCCCCGGCGACCCGATCATGGGCCGCATGGTCGCGGCCATGAAGACCATCGGCTTCGACCAGGTCTACGACACCACCTTCGCCGCCGACCTCACCGTCATCGAGGAGGCCGAGGAATTCCTGGCCCGCAAGGCCGCCGGCGAAAAGCTGCCCCAGTTCACCTCCTGCTGCCCCGGCTGGGTCCAGTTCGCCGAGCAGTACTATCCCGAACTGCTGCCGAACCTCTCCTCCTGCCGTTCGCCCCAGCAGATGTTCGGCTCCCTGGTCAAGGAAATGCTGCCCGAACAGCTCGGCATCCCGCGCAAGAAGCTGGCCATCGTCTCGGTCATGCCCTGCACGGCCAAGAAGTTCGAGGCGCGCCGGCCGGAATTCGCCAAGGACGGCTCCCCGGACGTGGACAATGTCCTGACCACCCAGGAGCTGGCCCGCATGATCGAGCAGGCCGGGCTGCGCTTCAACGACCTCGAGCCCCAGTCCCGCGACATGCCCTACGGCTTCGGCACGGGCGCGGGCGTGATCTTCGGCACCACCGGCGGCGTCACCGAGGCGGTGCTGCGCTATGCCGCCGAAAAGATCACCGGCCAGACCCTCTACGACACCGATTTCAACGACGTGCGCGGCGAATCGGGCCTGCGCGAGGTCAATGTGGAAGTCGGCGGCACCACCCTGCATCTGGCCGTGGTCTACGGCCTGGCCAACGCCCGGGTGGTCTGCGAGAGGATCAAGGCCGGGACCTGCGACTACGACCTCATCGAGGTCATGGCCTGCCCCGGCGGCTGCGTCGGCGGCGCGGGCCAGCCGGTCAACCTGGACCTGGCCGCCCGCAAGCGCCGAGCCCAGGGGCTCTACAGATCCGACAAGGGCCGCCAGCTCCACAAGGCCCAGGACAACATCTTCGTCAACCAGTGCTACGCCAAATTCCTCGGCGACGTGGGCGGGCACAAGGCCCACGAGCTGCTGCACACCGGCTACCAGAGTCGGCGGCGCATCACCGACGAGACCCTGGTGATCCTTGACGGCGGGGGCGAGCCGCGCCTGCGCGTCCAGGTGTGCCTCGGCACGAGCTGCCACCTGCGCGGGGCCCAGGACATCCTGACCGGCCTGCTCGGGCATATCGCCGAACAGGGCCTTAGCAACGCCGTGGACGTGCGGGCGTCGTTTTGCCACGAGAAGTGCGCCGACGGCCCCACCGTCCAGATCAACGGCGACGTCATGACCCACTGCACCCTGGAGTCGGTCATCGCCGCCCTGGACGCGCACCTGCAAAATCCCCTGCCGCCCACGGCCGGCGCGAGCGCCGGCACAGGCTGCGCCTGCGGCAAGGGATAGGGAAAAGATAGGGAAGAAAAAAGAAGAGAAGAGACGCGGGGGCGTTGCCCCCGCACCCCCACCGGGGGGTCTATACCCCCCGGTCCCCCCACAAGGGGTATGGATGGAAGCGGGTTTCGCGTGGCAGCGCGGGGCCCGTTTCTTCTATTACGATTATTGCAGCCAGCAAGCCCCCGATATAACGGGGAACAAGACCCTTATGAAAGGAAGCTTGGGGGGAATTATTCCCCCCAACGGGATGCAGGGGCAGCGCCCCTGCCGGAGGGGTCCCGGGGAGGCTCCGCCTCCCCCCTCCTGGCGCGCCGGGGAATTTTGGCTTATGACCGGCAAACGAATCCGTCTCACCGCAACAACGAGGATCGCATGCGCCGCACCTTTATTTTCGCCTGTTTCGCCGTTTTGGCCCTGGCCGCCGCGACCGTCCGGCCGGCCGTTGCCGAGGAAGTCGGCTGCGTCACCACCGAATGGAAGCTGCTCGGAGCCAACCATAAAGTCTGCGTCAACGCCTTCGACGACCCGGACCTGCCCTGCGTCACCTGCTACATGAGCCAGGCCCGCACCGGCGGCATCTCCGGGGCCGTGGGGCTGGCCGAGGACCCGTCCGAATTCTCGCTGGACTGCCGGCAGACCTGCGCCTTCGACCTGCCGCAAAAGTTCCCCAAGCAAAAGAAGGTGTTTTCCGAAGGCACCTCGGTCTTCTTCAAGGACACCCAGGTCACGCGCTTTTATGATGAAAAGCGCAAGGCGCTCATCTACCTGGCCGTCAGCCGCAAGATCGTCTCCGGCTCGCCCAAAAACTCCATCTCCACCGTCGTCATCCGCTAGGCCGCTCCGTCCATGCGTCCTTACGAATCCGTCGCCGTCGGCCTGCTCCTTGTCGCCGGCGACGGGACCGTGATCGAGGCCGACGCCACGGCCGAAAACCTGCTGGGCGCCGATCCCGCCGCCCCTTCGCCGTTGCGCACGGCCGACCTCGGTCTGCCGGACGCCCTTTTCAGCCGCCCCCCCGGCCGGGGCGTCCTGCTCCACCGCGACGGCGGCGACGGCGCGGCCCGCTGGCTGCTTGCGGCCGCGCGCCCCGTGCGCCTTGGCGGCGAGACGGCCCGCGCCCTGGTCCTGGCCGACGTCACGGACGTCATAAGCGACCTGAATAAGTACGAGGGGTTTTTCTCCAACGCCGTGGAGGGCATCTTTCAGTCGAGCCCGAGGGGACGTTTTCTCGACGTCAACCCGGCCCTGGCCCACATCCTCGGCTACGACGACCCCGAGGACATGATCGCGACCCTTACCGACCTGCGCTCGGAACTCTACGTCGACCCGGCCGACCGCGACGCCTTCCTGGCCCAGCTGGCGGAAAAGGACGTGGTCACAGGCCTCGAAACCCGCTTTTACCGCAAGGACCGCTCGGTCAAATGGATCTCGCAGGCCGCCCGGGTGGTGCGCGACGACCGGGGCGAGGTCCGCTACATCGAGGGCCTCAACATCGACATCACGGCCCGCAAAAAGGCCGAGGAAGCCTACAACGACATCCTGGAGCGCTACCGCACCATCGTCACCGGCAGCATCGACGGCGTGATCCTGTGCGGCCCGGCCGGCGAAATCCTGACCGCCAACCCGGAAACCGAACGCATCTTCGGACTCTCCGAGGCCGATCTGGCCCTGGTAGGGCTCTCCGGCGTCATCGACGACGCCGAGGGCGCGCGGGCCGAGGCGCTTGCCGCCCTCGGGCGCACCGGCAAATTTCGCGGCGAGCTGACCGGCATCCACAGCGCCGGGGCCGTGGTGCCGCTGGAGGTCTCGGCCAGCGGCTTTCCCCACAAGGACGGGGCAAGCCATGCCGTGTGGATCGTGCGCGACGTGACCGAGCGCAAGCAGGCCGAGTCCGTGCTGCGGGAAAACGAGGAGAAGTTTCGCCGCACCTTCGACCAGTCGCCCATCGGAGCGAGCATCCTGTCGCTGGACTACCGCTTTTTGCGCGTCAACGACGCGCTGTGCCGCATCACGGGCTACGCCGCCTCCGAACTTCTGGAACGCTCCATGCTCGAGGTCACCCATCCCGACGACGTGCCCGAGACCATCCGCTGGGCCGAGCGGCTTTTAGCCGGCGAGTTCGACCGCTACGAGATCGACAAGCGCTACGTGCGCCAGGACGGAGGCACGGTCTGGGTGCATCTGTCCGTGCGGCTGATCCGCGACGTGGCCGGCCGGCCGCTCTATTTCATGCCCATGGTCCAGGACGTGACCGAACGGATCAAGGCCGAGGCCGAGATGCGCGCGCTTCTGGGCGAGAAGGAATCCCTGCGCTTAAACCTCGAGGCCGTCTTTCGCGCCATCCCGGACGCCATCGTGGTGGTGGACACGGCCATGCGGGTGGTGCGCACCAACCGGGGCCTGACCGACGTCTGCTTTCTCACCGGCGGCAGCGGGACCGGCGAAATGGGCGCGACCGGGCAGCAGGTGGTGTCCGGGGCCTGCCGACGAGGCTGTTTCTCGGCCCTGCGCGAGACGCTGGCCACCCGGGAACCGCTCATCGAATACCGTGTGGAATGCCGGGGCCAAAGCCCCGGCCGGGTGGTGGTGGTCAACTCCATGCCGCTGACCGGCGAATCCGGCGAATTCGTCGGCGCGGTGCTCATCATCCGCGACATCACGCGCCTGGCCAACCTGGAAAAGCGCCTGACCGACCTGCACAGCCACCAGGGGATCATCGGCAAGTCCAAGGCCATGCGCGACATCTACCCCGTGCTCGACCAGCTGGCCGAGGTGGACACCACGGTGCTGATTACGGGCGAGTCCGGCACCGGCAAGGAGCTGGCCGCCGAGGCCATCCACTACGGCGGCCCCCGGGCCAAAAAGCCCCTGGTCAAGGTCAACTGCTCGGCCCTTTCCGACGAACTCCTCGGCAGCGAGCTGTTCGGCCACGTGCGCGGGGCGTTCACCGGGGCCATCCGGGACAAGGTGGGCCGGTTCGAGGCGGCCCAGGGCGGGGCCATCTTCCTCGACGAGATCGGCGACATGTCGGCGCGGCTGCAACTCGGGCTGTTGCGGGTGCTCGAAAGCAAGGAATTCGAGCGTGTGGGCGAGGCCAGGACCCGCAAGGCCGACGTCCGGGTCATCGCCGCCACCAACGTGGACCTGCCGTCGCGCATCAAGGCCGGGCTTTTCCGGGCCGACCTCTACTACCGGCTGCGGGTGGTGCAGGTGCGCCTGCCGCCGCTGCGCGACCGGGCCGAGGATATCCCGCTGCTCTCCGACCATTTCATGCGCCAGTTCGCGGCCAGCTTCGGCAAGGCCATCTCGCGCCTGTCCGCCGAGGCCATGGCCGTCATCATGGCCTACCCCTGGCCGGGCAACGTGCGCGAACTCAAGTACGCCATGGAGCATGCCTGCGTGCTGTGTCCCCAGGGCGAGATCACCCCGGCCCACCTGCCGCGCGAGCTGCTCGCCCCGCCGCTGTTGCCGGCCGGGGCGGAGCCGCCGCCGCCACGCCGGGGCGGACTCAGCCGGGAGATGGTGCTGGAGGCGCTTGCCGCCTGCGGCAACAACCGGTCCCGGGCGGCCCGGCGTCTGGGCGTGGACCGCCGCACGCTGTATCGCAACATGGCGCGGCTTGGCATCGACTGACTGAGCGCTCGCCGCAAAAGTGTGGCGAATGCCACACTTTTGCCACACGTGTGGCGCAACGCCACATAATCATGCCACACCGTTCCAGACGGCGGATTTTTGTCCGCCTCCCAACATTCTATAATAATTGTTTTTTACAGAGCGATCTCCACGATGTCGCTTTGGCATGAACCTTGCCGATAGTGGAACAATAGAGAAAATGCGCTTCCCGTAGGATCGGGGAGAACAGTGCGCCCGCCGGCCGCGCCGGATCGGGCCGCCGGGACGGCGAAGGAAGCAACCGGGAAACGGCCAGGCGAACCCGGAAATCCGCCGCCGCGCCACGCGCCGACGCGCAGGGGCAACCTCGCCTTGAAGACGCGGCCGAAACTGTTACTCTCGTTGCAACCACCAAATCCTTAACCTGGACGGAGGGGAAACGATGTCCGTACCCACTACGGCGACCCACGAGGGCCTGCCCGTCGGCAGGCTTTCGGCCTACCTCGACTGGCTGCAGATGCTCACGGGCGCGGCGCTCATCCTTTTCATGTGGGCGCACCTGATCCTCGTGGCAAGCATCCTGATCGGCCCCGGCACCATGAACGCCCTGGCCTGGTTCTTCGAGGCCACCTACATGGCCCAGGTCGGCGGTCCGCTGATCTTCCTGGCCTTCCTCCTGCATTTCGTCCTGGCCGCGCGCAAGATACCCTTTGCGACCAAACAGCAACGCATCATGCTGGCCAACGCCAAGCGCATGCGCCACACCGATACCTGGCTGTGGGTGGTCCAGGCCACGACCGCCATGGG
Organism: Solidesulfovibrio sp. C21; assembly: GCF_047785625.1. Lineage (NCBI taxonomy): Bacteria > Pseudomonadati > Thermodesulfobacteriota > Desulfovibrionia > Desulfovibrionales > Desulfovibrionaceae > Solidesulfovibrio > Solidesulfovibrio sp. C21. The sequence goes on along the minus strand of NZ_JBLODY010000005.1, from coordinate 58,441 downwards.
CATCCTCATCATGGGCGGCATCCATATGTGGGTGGTCCTGACCAACCTGCCGATCACCGCCGCCAAGTCCGCCGCCCGCGTCCAGACCGGCTTCTGGTTCGTCTTCTATCTCTTCCTGCTCCCCATGGTGGAGCTGCACGTGGGCATCGGCTTCTACCGCATCCTGGTCAAATGGGGCTTCCTCGATCGTCAGGGACGCTGGTCGATCAAGAAGAAGGAGAACATGCTCACCGCCATCTTCATCGTTGTCGGCGTGCTCTCGCTTTTGCGCTACTACTTCCTGCCGCTCAAATAAGGACGCGACCCATGAATATCATACAAACCGATCTGCTGTGCATCGGCGCGGGGCTGGCCGGCGAACGCGTGGCCCTCGAGGCGGCCGACAATGGCTTCTCCGTCATCTGCCTGTCCATCGTCCCCGCCCGCCGCTCCCACTCCTCCGCCGCCCAGGGCGGCATGCAGGCGGCCCTGGGCAACTCGGCCATGGGCGAGGGCGATTCCCCGGACGTCCACTTTGCCGATACCGTCAAGGGCTCGGACTGGGGCTGCGACCAGGAAGTGGCCCGCCTTTTCGTCAACGCCGCGCCCATCGCCATGCGCCAGATGGCCTTCTGGGGCGTGCCCTGGAACCGCGTGGTGCCGGGCGAACAGACCTATTACAAGGGCGGCAAACCCTTTACCGCCTACGAAAAGCCGGAAAACGAGGGGCTCATCCACTCCCGCAGTTTCGGCGGCACGGCCAAGTGGCGCACCTGCTACACCTCCGACGGCACCGGCCACAGCGTGCTCTATACCCTGGACAACCGCGCCGCCCAGATGGGCGTCAACGTCAAGGACAAGGTCGAGGCCATCGCGCTGATCCACGACGGCGACACCTGCATGGGCGCCATCGCGAGATCGCTCAAGACCGGCGAGTTGACCGCCTACCTCGCCCGGGCGACGCTCATCGCCACCGGCGGGTTCGGCCGCATCTACCGCGAGTCCACCAACGCCGTGATCTGCGACGGCGGCGGGCTCATCACCGCCCTCGATACCGGCGTGGTGTCGCTTGGCAACATGGAGGCCGTGCAGTTCCACCCGACCGGCATCGTGCCGACGGACATCCTGGTCACCGAAGGCTGCCGCGGCGACGGCGGGACGCTCCTCGACAAGAACGAATACCGCTTCATGCCCGACTACGAGCCGGAAAAGGCCGAGCTGGCCTCCCGCGACGTGGTCTCGCGCCGCATGACCGAACACATGCGCAAGGGCCTTGGCGTCCCCTCCCCCTACGGCGACCACCTCTGGCTCGACATCCGGCACCTCGGCGAGCACCACATCCGCACCAAGCTGCGCGAGGTCGACGAGATCTGCCAATCCTTCCTCGGCATCGATCCGGTCCACCAGCTCATCCCGGTGCGCCCCACCCAGCACTATTCCATGGGCGGCGTGCGCACCAACAAGGACGGCGCGGCCTATGGCCTGAAAGGCCTGTTCGCCGCCGGCGAGGCCTGCTGCTGGGACATGCACGGGTTCAACCGCCTGGGCGGCAATTCCCTGGCCGAGACCGTGGTCTCCGGCATGATCATCGGCGGCAAGATCGTCGAATACCTGCAAGGCACGGAAACCACCTTCTCCACCGCCGCCGTGCGCGACGCCATGGCCCGGCAGGATGCCCGCATCGCGGACCTCGTCTCCTGCGCTAATGGGCACGAGAACCCCTACACCGTGCGCAACGCCATGTACGACTCCATCATGAAGGGAGCCGGCATCTTTCGAAACGGCAAGGACCTGCAAACCTGCGTCAACGAATTGCAGGAAGTCCTCGGCCGGGCCCGCCAGGTCGGGCTGCGCAGCAACGGCAAGGGGGCCAACCCCGAGCTGACCATGGCGCTCAAGATCGAAGGCATGGTCAAGCTCGCCCTGTGCGTGGCCTACGGGGCGCTGACACGCACCGAATCGCGCGGCGCCCATACCCGCGAGGACTACCCCGAACGCAACGACCGCGACTGGCTCAAGCGCACCCTGGCCACCTGGGCCCCCGGCGCGGACCTGCCCACCCTCAATTACGAACCGGCCACCCAGGTCTTCGAGATGCCCCCGGGCGACCGCGGCTACGGCGGCGGCAAGATCATCCCCATGGATGCGCCCAAAGAGTAAGAGGGAAGAAGGAGCCTCCGGCGGCCGGGGGGAAACTTTTTGAAAAAAATTTCCCCCCGGACCCCCCTTCAAAAACTTTCAAGGGAGAACCACGAAATGGGCAGAACGCTGACCTTCAATATATTCCGCTACAATCCCGCGGACGAGGCCTCCTCGCCCCACATGGACAAATTCCAGCTCGACGAAACCGAGCGCATGACCCTTTTCATCGCGCTCAATAGAATCCGCGAAGAGCTCGACCCGACGCTGATGTTCGACTTCTGCTGCCGGGCCGGCATCTGCGGGGCCTGCGCCATGGTCATAAACGGCCGGCCGGGCCTGGCCTGCCACACCAAGACCAAGGACCTGCCCGACGAAATCAACCTCATGCCGCTGCCGATCTTCAAGCTCGTGGGCGACCTCTCGGTCGATACCGGCACCTGGTTTCGCGGCATGTACCAGAAAGTCGAATCCTGGGTGCACACGGACAAGGTCTTCGAGCCCACCGCTCAGGAAGAGCGCATGGACAACGGGCTGGCCGAGCGGATCTACGAGCTCGACCGCTGCATCGAGTGCGGCTGTTGCGTGGCCGCCTGCGGCACGGCGCTCATGCGCGAGGACTTCCTCGGCGCGGTGGCCTTAAACCGCGTCGCCCGCTTCATCCTCGACCCCCGCGATAAGCGTACCGAGAAGCAGTACTTCGACATCGTCGGCACCGACGAAGGCATCTTCGGCTGCATGGGTCTTTTAGGCTGCGAGGACGTCTGCCCCAAGGAGATTCCGCTCCAGGAACAGCTTGGGCACCTGCGCCGCAAAATGGCCCTGGCCGCCGTGAAAAACCTCCTGCCCAAGTTCCTCAAAAAGGACTTTTAGCATGAAGACGATCAAGGCATCCGACATCACCCTCGCCGTGGCCAAGATGTGCGTCACGGCCAACCACGAGCTTCCCGCCGACGTCCAGGCCGCCTTCGAGACCGCGAGCGCCGCCGAGGAGGCCCCGGCGGCCAAGGAGATCTTCCGGCAACTGCTCGAAAATTCCGAGCTGTCCCGCACCACCAACCTGCCGCTTTGCCAGGACACCGGGCTCGGCGTCTTTTTCGTCGAGGTCGGCGAGGACGTCAAAATCGAGGGCGGCAGCCTGCGCGCGGCCATAAACGACGGCATGGTCAAGGGCTACAAGGACGGCTACCTGCGCAAGTCCTCCTGCGATCCCTTCAGCCGCAAAAATACCGGCGACAACGCCCCGGCCATCATCCACTTCGACATCGTGCCGGGCGATGCGCTCAAAATCTGCATGATGGCCAAGGGCGGCGGTTCGGAGAACATGTCGCGGGTCACCATGCTGGCCCCGGCCCAGGGCTGGAAGGGCATCAAGGAATTCGTGGTAAACCGCGTGGCCGAGGCCGGCCCCAACCCCTGCCCCCCGACCATCGTCGGCGTCGGCATCGGCGGCAACTTCGAACTGGCGGCCATCAACTCCAAAAAGGCGCTGATGCGCGCCCTGGACGACCGCCATCCCGATCCCGAGATCGCGGGGCTCGAGGACGAACTGCTCGAAGCGATAAACAACCTCGGCATCGGCCCCATGGGCCTTGGCGGCAAAACCACGAGCCTTGGCGTCAAGATCAAAGTCGCGCCGTGCCACCTGGCAAGCCTGCCCCTTGCCGTCAACATCCAGTGTCACAGCGCCCGCCACAAGGAGGTCGTTTTCTAATGGCCGAACACCATCTGACCACGCCGCTTTCCGACGCCGACGTGGAGAAGCTCCAAACAGGCGATGTGGTCTTTATAAGCGGCCACATCTACACCGCGCGCGACGCCGCCCACAAGCGCCTCGTCGAAACACTTGACGCCGGGGAGCCGCTCCCCTTTGACCTGAAAGGCGCGCTCATCTACTATGTCGGTCCCTCCCCCGCGCCTCCGGGACGACCCATCGGCGCGGCCGGACCCACCACCAGCTACCGCATGGATTCCTTTGCCCCCAGGCTTCATTCCCTGGGGCTCAAGGGCTCCATCGGCAAGGGCAAGCGCAACGACGCCGTCAAGGATGCGTTGCGCCAGTACAAGGCGGTGTATCTGGGAGCCACCGGCGGCGCCGGAGCGCTATTGTCGCAGCGCATTACCGACGCCAAGGTCATCGCCTACGAGGACCTCGGTCCGGAGGCCATACGGGAGTTGACGGTCAAGGACTTCCCGCTCCTGGTCATAAACGATTGCCACGGCGGGGAGCTGTACGTGAAGCCGAACCTCGGCTAAGCCGCGCCCATTGGCGCGTTGCGGAGCACCCATGCCAACCCGAATTCTGCGCAAACGCAAGCTGATCCCGGGGCAGACCAGCGAGCTGGTTCTCGAAGCCCCACATATCGCGGCCAAGGCCAGACCCGGGAACTTCGTGATCCTGCGGGTCTGGGAGGATGGCGAGCGTATTCCGCTCACCATCGCCGACGCCGATCCCGACGCCGGGACCATCACCCTGGTCTACCTCATCATGGGCAAGACCACGGCCCATCTCGACACCCTGGACGCCGGGGATTTCCTCCTCGATGTCTGTGGACCGCTCGGCAAGCCGACCGAGATCCACAAGCTCGACGGGCCGGTCATCTGCGTCGGCGGCGGCACCGGAATCGCCGCCATGCACCACATCGCCAAGGGCCATCACCTGGCCGGCAACCACGTGGTCACCATCATCGGCGCGCGTTGCGAAGACCTGCTGCTCTTTCGGGACGAGCTGTGCTCCTTTTGCCCCGAGGTCCTTATCAGCACCAACGACGGCAGCTGCGGCCGGCAGGGGTTCGTCACGGACCTGCTGGTCGAGCGCCTTACCGAAGACAAGACCGTGGCCGAAGTGGTGGCCATCGGCCCCGTGCCCATGATGCGGGCCGTGGCCGAGGCCACCCGGCCGTTCGGGGTCAAGACCACGGTCAGCCTCAACTCGATCATGGTCGACGGCATCGGCATGTGCGGCGCGTGCCGGGTCAGCGTCGGCGGCGAGACCAAGTTCGCCTGCGTCGACGGCCCGGAATTCGACGGCCACAAGGTGGATTTCGACGGGCTCGCCGCCCGTCTGACGTCCTTCAAGGAACAGGAACGCATTTCTTATGAGGAGTTCAGGAAAAGCCATGAATGCCACTGCTCCAAATAAGAAAGCCAAGGCCCCCCGCACCGCCATGCCCGAGCAGGCCCCCAGGGTCCGGGCCCGCAACTTCGAGGAAGTCGCCCTCGGCTACACGGCCGAGATGGCCGCCGCCGAGGCCGCGCGTTGCCTGCAGTGCAAAAAACCGGCCTGCCGCAAGGGCTGTCCGGTGGAAATCGACATCCCGGCATTCATCAAACAGGTCGTGGCCGGCGACCTCGACGCCGCTTACGGCGTCATCCGCGAAACCAACTCCCTGCCGGCCGTGTGCGGCCGTGTCTGTCCCCAGGAAACCCAGTGCGAAGGTTCGTGCATCCTGGGCAAAAAGGGCGAACCCGTAGCCATCGGCCGCCTTGAGCGGTTCGTGGCCGATTCGTTCCTGGCCAAGTCGGCCTGCGAAACGGTGACCGGCACCCCGGCCTGCTCCATGGCCCGCGACGATCTCAAGGTCGCCTGCATCGGGTCGGGGCCAAGTAGCCTCACCTGCGCCGGCTATCTGGCCGCCCGGGGCATCCCGGTCACGGTCTTCGAGGCCCTGCACGAGGTCGGCGGCGTGCTCGTCTACGGCATCCCGGAATTCCGGCTGCCGAAGGGCGTGGTGCGCCAGGAAGTCCAGGCCATGAAGGCGCTCGGGGTCGAGTTTCGCACCAACTGGGTCGGCGGCAAGACCATCACCGTGCCCGAGTTGCTCGAATCCGGCTACGATGCCGTCTTCATCGGCGTCGGGGCGGGACTGCCGCGCTTTCTCGGCATCCCGGGCGAAAACCTGATCGGCGTGTTCTCGGCCAACGAGTACCTGACCCGCGTCAACCTCGGCCGGGCCTACAAGTTCCCGGCCACGGACACCCCGACCTTCCCCGGCAAGCACGTGGTGGTCTTCGGCGGCGGCAACGTGGCCATGGACTCGGCCCGCACGGCCATGCGCCTCGGGGCCGAAAAGGTGTCGCTGGCCTACCGCCGCACCGAGCACGAAATGCCCTGCCGGCGCGAGGAACTCCACCACGCCAAGGAAGAGGGGCTGGAAATCCTGTGCCTCAATGCCCCGCTGGAATTCATCGGGAACGACAAGGGACGGCTGACGGCCATCGCCATGCAGAAGATGATGCTCGGCGAGCCCGACGATTCGGGCCGCTGCGCACCGGTCGCCTGCCAGGGCGACACCTGCACGCTGGCGGCCGACATGGCCATCGTGGCCGTCGGCACCGGGGCCAACCCGCTGATCAGTCAGACCACGCCGGGCCTTTCCACGTACCGCCGGGGCTACATCACGGCGGACCCGGAAACCGGCGAAACCTCCATACGCAACGTCTTCGCCGGCGGCGACATCGTCACCGGCGCGGCCACGGTCATTTCGGCCATGGGCACCGGCCGCCGGGCGGCCAAAGCCATTGCCGAACGCCTGCTCGGGGCGGCCGCGGCCGATCCGCCACAGGCCCGCGCGGCGGATGATTCCGCCGACGCTTAGAGCACCAAACCCTCCAAGGAGTCCACACATGGCCCTTTTCACCAAGGAAGAAGCGCTTCGTTACCATTCCGCTTGGCGTACCGGCAAACTCGAGTCCGTGCCGATCAAGCCCTTCCGCAACCAGAAGGACCTTTCGCTCGCCTATTCCCCGGGCGTCGCCCTGGCTTGCAAGGAAATCGAGGCCAATCCTGAAAACGTGTGGAAATACACCAACCGGGGCAACCTGGTGGCCGTGGTCTCCAACGGAACCGCCGTGCTGGGCCTTGGCAACATCGGCCCCATGGCCGGCAAGCCGGTCATGGAAGGCAAGGGCGTGCTGTTCAAGATCTTCGCCGACATCGACGTCTACGACATCAACCTGGACACCAAGGACCCGGAAAAGGTCATCGAGACGGTGAAACTGCTCGAACCCACCTTCGGGGCCATCAACCTGGAAGACATCAAGGCGCCGGAGTGCTTCGAAATCGAACAGCGCCTCATCGACATGATGGACATCCCGGTCTTCCACGACGACCAGCACGGCACGGCCATCATCTCCGGCGCGGGCATCCTGAACGCGGTGGAGATCACCGGCAAGAAGATCGAGGACCTCAAAATCGTGGTCTCGGGCGCGGGCGCGGCGGCCATCGCCTGCTCCAAGTTCTATGTGGCGCTCGGCGTCGACCCGGCCAACATCGCCATGTTCGACTCCAGGGGCCACATCAACACCTCCCGCACCGGCCTGCATCCGACCAAGGCCCAGTTCGCCCAGAAACACGCCTTCGCCAACCTGGGCGAAGCCTTCAAGGGCGCCGACATGTTCCTGGGCCTGTCCAAAAAGGGCCTGGTGTCCCAGGACATGGTCAAGAGCATGGCCAAGCACCCGATCATCTTCGCCATGGCCAACCCCGATCCGGAGATCGGCTACTACGAGGCCAAGGAAGCCCGTCCCGACGCCATCATGGGCACGGGCCGCTCGGACTTCCCCAACCAGATCAACAACGTCTCCGGCTTCCCGTTCATCTTCCGCGGCGCCCTGGACGTGGGCTCCAAAAAGATCAACGAGGCCATGAAGATGGCCGCGGCCAAATCGCTCGCCGCCCTGGCCAAGGAGCCGGTGCCGACCGAAGTCATGGACATGTACGGCGAAAAGGACGTGAAGTTCGGTATCGACTACATCATCCCCAAGGCCCTGGACTTCCGCATGCTGGAATGGGAAGCCCCGGCCGTGGCCAAGGCCGCCATGGACACCGGCGTGGCCAAGCACTCCATCGACCTCGATCAGTACAAGAAAGACCTGCGCGCCCGCATCGACGCGTCCCACAAACGCATCGACGCCTACGTCGCCACGTACCATTACGACTTCTAGAAAAGATAAAAGGAACTGGGGGGAAACTTTTCTGAAGAAAAGTTTCCCCCCAGGCCCCCTTTCCAAAGACTTCTAACGGTTAAAAAGTGTTAGCATTATCACACCTGTAACCGTTAAAAATTTTGGGGAGGGGAGAGCGCGAGAGGGGAACCCTTTTTGAAAAAAGGGTTCCCCTCTCGCATTCTCTTCCCCCTCCTAAAACTCCGGCTGCGCCGTACGCGACGAGAGCGGCCAGGGGCCGGGTCGCAGGAAGAGCGCGAAGTCGTTTTTTTCGGGATTGGTCAGCGACACGTGGAGGTCCGGACCGGAGAGGCGCAGCGGCGGCAGCGCCCGGGCGTCGAGATCGGCCTCGATATACATGTCGTCCACGTTCCATGACGGGGAGAGAAACCCGGCCTGTTCCCCCTGCTGCAACTGGAAGGCGACGATCACCGTTTTGGCCGGCGGATCGAGGCGCAGCCGCCGGTAGGCGGAAACGCCGGCCGGCGTCCAGGTGCATTCCTCGCCTCCTTTCTCGTCGACCAGGGTATGGTAGGTCTCATTGTCCGTGGACACGGATACCCGGGCTTGGTTGGGTTCGCATTTGCGACAGGGATTGGCGTAGACCAGGGGAAAGGCGCGCAGGCGCAGCTCGGTCATGGGCAAGGCGGAAACGAAGGTATAGCTCAAGGCGCAGTTGCCGTCGATGCCGCAGGTCAACACCCCACGCGTCCGTTTCGAGGCCGTCACGTCGCGCGCGTAGCTCATGGCGGCGGTATAGCGCGACGGCGTGGTCGTCCAGTCCGGAACGAAGGTGATGCGTCCCTTGCCGCCCGGCGTCAGGGTCAGGGTGCTTCCGGCCGGGGCCAGGACCGGAATGGTCAGGCTGGTTGCGCCAAGACGCAGGGTCGGGATGGAGATCGTCCCGGTCAGGCGCAAGGAAACCGGGGCCTGGCCGAAATCCGGCAGACTGGCGACATGGCGTCCGGGAGTGGCGGCGTCAAGCCGTATCCCAGGGCTGGCCATGGCGGTATCGTAGACGAGAAGCGCCGGATGGCCGTCTTTGTCCGGCAACGTGGCCACGGGAGCAAGCGCCGGATGGCGGACACGAAAGTCCTCGGCCTCGGCCGGCGTGCCCACGGGCAGGCCGACATCGGCCAGCCAGGGCGTTCCCGGCGCGGCAAAGGCGAAAAGGCCCGTCTCCGTCCCACCGTCCGCCTCGTGCCACCGCGCGGCCCGGATGTTGGCCAGCAGGTGTCCGGCCTGGAGCGCCAGGGGGCTGTCCTTGCCCTGCCCGGCCGGCGTGCCCGACAGGTCGGCGACCACGGCCAAACCGGCCAGGTTGAAAAAGCCCTCCTTGAGCCCGGGCCGGTAGGACACCCGCACGAAAATACGGCCCGGGGCGGCAAGTCCCGCCGGCACGGCATAGTCCACCGCCACTTTCCGGCAGCGATCATGGTAAAAACCCATCTCGTCGAAAAAGGCGCTGGGTACCGTGACCGGGCGGCCATCCTTCACGGGGAAGGCGTCCTGACCGATCACGCCGAGGTCGGTCAGATGGGCGGGGTCGGGCCCGGCAGCGACGACCAGATCGGAATCGGACGCCACGGTCGGATGGCGCTTGAAAAGCGCGGCCGTGACGGTCAGGCGCAGTTTGGAAAGCGTCGCGCCGGGGGGGACCTCGAAGGCCCAGGTGGCGGATGCGGGCCGGGAATACCGGGCCGGGCGCAACATGCCGAGTTCGGTGTCGAGGGTGGTGTTGGCGGCGCGTAACGCGTCGGCATAAAACCGCCGATCCCGGAAATCGTCCTTGTAACGCCAGGTCCCGTCCGGCCCCGGGTCCATGACCAGTGGCGCGCGTCCGGCCGCCGGGGCAAGGCTTATGCGGGTGGTGGTGAAAAGCCATTTGAAAGTCTTGAGCGGCAGACCGGGCAGTCGCGGCCTTTTGGCGGCTTCGTCGGCGTAAAAGGTGTCGATGTCGGCAATGCGACGGTAACCCGGCGCAGCAAAGGTCCCGGCTTCGTTGAACCGGCCGGGGAGATACCAGCCGAGGGCAAAGCGGCGGGTGTTGCGCTTGTAGCCGTGGAAATTCAAAGCGTCCACATCGCCACGCACGCCGTCTAGCCAGTGGAAAAAGTCCCGGTCGAGACTCAGGGAACGCCCGAAAAAGTCCGGATAGGCGGAAACGCTCGGCCACAGCAGGAAAAGGCAGGCTGCCAGGGCGAAACCCGTCGCCGCCTGGGGACCGAACCGAAACCGGGACAGGGCCCGGGCGGTCACGTCGCGCAGCCCGACCACGCCGCAGGCAGCGAAAAGGGCCATGGCCGGAAAGGCCATAACGAAATGCCTGCCCTCGAGAATCGGCCGCAGCAGACTGCGCGAACTGATCAGGGCCAGGCTGGTGATCCCCGCCGTGAAAAAAAGCAGCCCCAGGCCCCGCCATTGGCGGTGAGACACGCAACGCCAAAGCCCCAGGGCGAGCACGGCGCTCCAGCCGATGACGTAGCCCAGGGGCAGATGCGGATCGAACGCGATCAGGCCGCGCAGGATCTTGCCCGCAAAGACGGCATTCACGCCGGCCCAGGGATGGACGGACGGATCGAGCAGAAACGTCCGGACGAAAAAGACCGCCGGCAGCCACGGAAGATACGCCAGCCCCACTGCCGCGCAGGTGACCAGCAATGGCGCCAGCCGGCGGCCACGCCCGGCCGTCCCGGCGGGAGCGCGCCACAGGACGAGGCCCGCCCACAGGCACTGGGCCGCGAAGGCGGGCAAAGCCTGGTAGCCGGCATAGAGCATGGCCAGGGCGCAGGCCCCGTAGGCAATCCAGGCCCACGAGGTTCGCTTTTCCACGGCCCGGACCACGAGCCACAGCGCATAGACGGCCAGACATAAAAGCAGCGCATAGGCTTTGATGGCCTGGGCATAGTTGAGGGGATAGAGCAGGAAAATGGAGAGGACGGCGGTGACGAGCCCGACCGCGGGTCCGAAGAGCCGCCGGCCGAGCAGCCACAGCCCAAGGGGCGTCAGCAGCGCGGCCAAGAGACTCGGAATGCGCGCGGCCAGCGAACTTTGGTGGATGGCCAGGGCCAGATGCTGCACGCCGTAGACAAGCGGCGGCTGAAAATCGAAGATGGTGTCGGCCGGGCCCTGCCATTTCTGGACAGCGACCATGTCGTCCAGGGGCATGAGCGCCCGGTCCAAATTGAGGTAGTCGTCCTCCCATAGGGAGGCCGCGTCGATTCGCCATAGCCGGGTGGCGAAAAGCCCGGCCAGCAAGGCCAGAACAACCAGGGCCGTGATAAGCCGACGCCGGTCAACCCGCATGACCGCAACCGTCCCCTGCCGCGACGTCAAGGCCCGGCTTCGGTCCGCGTCGACGGGACGCGTCCTGACACCGGGTATTCATGGCGTACGTCACCCATGCCCCCCCGTTCCCGCCCGGTCCACCGGGCGCGCATGTAATGCGCGTTCTTACCGTTTGGACGCCCGCCGCGCAACGCCTGCGGTGGGGAGGGAGGAAGGGAGGGGAGAACCTTCCTTCAGAAAGTCCCCCCCGGATAACGCGAGAGCCTCCGCCTCAGACGCGGAGCCTGGGGCGGGAGTCGCAACGGGGCTGACGGGCGACGGCCGGAGTCACGCGCGCGGCCGGGGCGGCGGGCTGGGACGGCTCTTCCTCGCCGGTCAGGTCGCTGCGGTGGAAATGGACGTACCAGTCGTTGGCGCTTGTGGCCTGCAACTGGGGTTTGTCGGATTTGCGGGCGAAACGCCCGAGGAGACGGTCGGAGAACCCATAGATGCGATCGGCCAGCACCACGGCGCAAAAAGCAAACAGGAATTCGGTAAACGCCAGTCGCAATTCCATTGGGTCCTCCTTGGGAGAAAAGGTTAGGTTTCCTCGTCCAGAGGCACGGCGTCCGCATCCCCTGGAGCGGCCTTGACCACCAGGACCGGGCAGGAGGAAAGGGCCAGCACCCGCTCGGCCACGCTGCCGAGCAACAGCCGCCGCAATCCGCTCCTGCCGTACGACCCGAGCACCAGGCAACCGGCCCCGACCGAGGCGGCGTGGGCCGCGATGGCGCGGTAGGGCGAGCCTTCCAGAATCGTCACCGCGCAGGCCACGTCCCGCTCCTTGGCCGCCTTGGCCACCGCCCCCGTGGCGACAAGCGCCCGGCGCTTGATGTCCTCGAAGATGCCGTAGATCAGATGCCTGTCCACCGGTACGTCGAGGACCGCCACCACATCCAGGGAGCCGGCGTAGGCGGCGCAAAGCCCGATGGCCCGCCCGGCGGCGGCCATGCTCTGCTTGGAGCCGTCGACCGCCGTGACCACCCTGGTGAAGTCCAGCCTGGTTCGTTCTGGAACAACCAGCACGTCGCACGGGCTGTAGCCGATGATCTTGGCCACGTTTCTCCCAAGCAATATCCGTTCCATATAGGCGCGCCGCGCGTCGCCCACCACGACCAGACTGGCCTCCTCGCCCTCGGCCGCATCCACCAGCCGCTCGAAGACCTCGCCGGCCTCGAGCACCTTTTTAAGCGGCAGCCCGGCCTTGGCCGCGGCCTCCCCCGCCGCCTCGAGGGCCTCCTCAAAGGGCCGTAACAGTTCGCGGCGCTCCCGCTCCCGGCCGATGCGCTCAAGTCCCCCAAGCGCCGGAGCCACCGCAACGGCAACAAGCCGCCCCCGCATGGAGGCGGCCAGAATCATGGCCTGCTCGAAAGCTCCCCGGGAGGCCGGGGAGCCGTCGAGCCCGACGACAATGGTCTTGGGTCGGTGCTGGTACATCGGGCTAGGCCCCGTTTTCCAGCCTTCTGGCCTTGAACATGGAGGCCAGGATGATGCCCGCGCCGATCAGCAGGGCCACCACCATGATGCCGAAGCTCGTCTGGGCGAGCAGGGACACGGTGGAATCGGCGAAATTGGTCAGGGAAAGCTTGTTGAGGTACTTGGGCATGGCCAAAAAACGGCTTACGGCCACGATGAGCATGATGATGGCCATGACCATTTTGATCATGTATTCCTTGACGTAGGTGGTGCCGATGGCGCCGAGCTGCACGCCGAAGAGCGAGCCGCCGAGGATGATGAGCGTGAGCCTGATGTCGACCATGCCGTAATAGGCCCAGATCAGCGTGCCGCCAAGGCCCATGACAAAGGCGATGACCAGCTCGGAGGCCGAGGCCACGAGGCTGGTGACGCCGATGACGTACATGAGGCCCGGGACGCCGATGAACCCGCCCACGGCGATGGTGGCGGCCAGCATGCCGGTGGCCAGGGAGACCGGGATCAGAAACCACATGGAGATGCGCACGCCGGCCCGCTTGAAGGTGAGCATGGGCCACAGCTCGATGGCCTGGAGACGCTGGGCCAGACGGTTGGGCGAGCCCGCCGCGCCGCCGGAACGGGCCAGGCGCATGGCGTCGCGCATGACGAAGCTGCCGACGGTCAACAGCACCACGACGAAGGCCAGGCTGACGTAGAGGTTGGAGCCGGCCTGGCCCCAGCGCTCCAGAATGGAGGTCTGGACCATGATGCCGAGCTGGACGCCGATTTCGGCGAAAAGGCCCATGATGACGCCCAGTTTGATGTCCACCTGCCCGTAGCGGTAGCGCTTGATGGAGCCGACCAGGGCCTTGGGGAACTTGTGGCACATGTTGCTGGCCACGGCCACGGGGCCGGGAACGCCAAGGCTCATCATGCCCGGGGTGAGCACGAAGGCCCCGCCGGAGCCGATAAAGCCGCTGACCAGCCCGCCGATGAAGCCGACCAGAAAAAGAAAAACCACGGAATACATATTGAGGTCGATGAAGGTGATCATTTCGCCAGCGCCGTGCATGTCCTCTCCTCCCGTACCCTTGCGGTTCTCGTAATCCTTGATGCGGCCACGACTGTCCCGGGCCGCCGCAAAATGCCTACGCGTTGATCCGGGCGGCAGCGCGGCCGTCCTTGCGCTTCTCGGTCGAAACGGTTGCCGGCTTCTTGGCCGCCGCGCCCTTGGAGGCCTCGATGCCGAGCGCCGACCAGAAGGCGCCGGTGAAGCTGCCGTGCACGTAGGAGAACAAGAACACGGTGATGACCGGCACAATGGCGTACAGGCCGCCCTTGGCCGACAGGTTGGCGACCCAGTCGGTATGGGTGAAAACCGCCGCGTACAAGGCCACCGAACCGATGCCGAAGATGATGGAACGAACCCCGTTGCGTTTGCGCGTTCTCTCGGACATGGACAACCTCCCAGGATTTCGGTGTTGCAGCATCTTGCGGCCGCGACCGCGCCCCTTGCCATCCGCTTCGGCCACATCCAGGCCGAAGACCGGCACGGGCGAACGCCGGGCCACATCCTCAAGTCGAATCGCCGGATCGAGCACCACGAAATCGATGCGCCGGCCGCCGTGCACCAGGGCCAGCACCGCCTCGGACGCCTTGCCCGAAGCCGTGACATGCTCGAAGCCAATGTTTGATTGTTGCGCCTTTTCCGCGAACGCGGCCGCGTCGTGGGCGGTGCCGGCGGCGAAGCGTTCCCGCCGTGAAAGCCTGTCGCCAAACCGGGGTAGGGTGTCGACGTAGGCCGCCAGGATCCCAAGCCCCAGCCGCTCGGCCACGCCCAGGGCGTATTCGATCAAGGCGGCGGCCGCCTGGCCGCCCCGAACCACCACCAGCACCTGGTGGGGCCGTTCGGCCGGCATCTGGGTTTCCTGCGTCATGGTCGCGGCGTCGTGCATCCTGTCCCCTCGTGGTGGGCTTCGCGCCCGGATTGCGCTTTTAAGAACAAGATGCGTGCCATTTTGAAACATTCTTCTAATTGTATGTTTTCATTTAATAATCTTTGGTTTCTCAAAAACTGACTGACCGCTCAGTCAGTGTTGCCATCTGCAACGCAACCCCGGCCCGTCCTCCCGCAACCGCCTAACCGCGCCATGTACCGCCTCCACAGCCTCTCCGTTGCAATCTGCAACATACCATCCGGGGCGTAACAATGCGCAACAGGCCCTCCGCTCGCGCCAGGAGCGGGACATTTGCCCGTCCGCCCGGTTTGACGCTAGATTGCCCCATCCGGTCCCCAGGAGAACGCCATGTTTTTCCGCAACAACCCCCGCCCGGCCGAGCCCGCCGCCCCAAGCACCGCAGAAGCCGAAACCGGTGTGCTCGAAACTCTGCGCCGCTCCGTGGAAGACGCCCGGCTGCCGGCCCAGGCCGCCGATGCCGCCGGTCGCGAACTGGAACGCCTGGAAAAAACCGATCCGTCCGTGGCCGAATACGCCGTTGGCATCAACTATCTGGAATTTCTCCTCAAACTCCCCTGGAACAACTGCACCCGCGACACCCTCGACCTCTCCCGGGCCAGGGAGGTTCTGGACGCGCGGCACCACGGGCTCACGGCGGTCAAGGAGCGCATCCTGGAATTTCTGGCCGCCCGGGCGCTTCGCAGCGCGGCCAAGCCCAAGCTCCTCGTGGTGGACGACGAGGAGATCGCGCGCATGAACATGGCCCACGTCCTTGGCAAGGAGGGCTATGACGTGCGCACGGCCGGCGACGGCCTGGAGGCGCTCGACATCCTGACCGGGGGATTCGCGGCCGATGTGGTGGTGACGGATCTCAAAATGGAACGCCTGGACGGCATGGAGCTTTTGCGACGATTGCGGCGCACCGCTCCGGACGCCGCGGTCGTCATGGTCACGGGCTTCGCCACCGTGGGCACGGCGGTGGAGGCGCTCCGGGCCGGGGCCGCCCACTACCTCGGCAAGCCGGTCAATCTCGACGAGCTCAAAAAGACCGTGCGCGAGGTCCTCGACGCCAAACTGGCCGCCTCGCCGGGACGTGGGCCGGTACTGTGCTTTTCCGGCCCTCCCGGGGTCGGCAAGACCTCCGTGGGCCAGGCCGTGGCCGAGGCCCTGGGCCGCGAATTCGTGCGCCTGTCCCTGGCCGGGCTTCGTGACGAGGCCGAGCTGCGCGGCCACCGGCGCACCTACGTCGGGGCCATGCCCGGCCGCATCCTCAAGGAACTGGCCCGGATCGGCGTGTCCAACCCGGTCTTCATGCTCGACGAGATCGACAAGATCGGCGCGGATTTTCGCGGCGACGCCGCCTCGGCCCTGCTCGAAATCCTCGACCCCGAACAAAACGCCCGCTTTTCCGACAACTACCTGGAAATCCCCTTCGACCTCTCGCGCATCATGTTCATCGCCACGGCCAACGACGTCTCGCGCCTGCCCGGCCCGCTGCTCGACCGCCTGGAAAACCTGGCCTTCCCCGGCTACACCGACCGGGAAAAGCTCGGCATCGCCAAGGATTTCCTCCTGCCCCGGCACCTGCGCGAAAACGGCCTGTCCCCGGATTCCATCACCTTCACCGATCAGGCCCTTGGCCGCATCGTCGACGACTACACCCGCGAATCCGGCCTGCGCGGACTCTCCCGCGAAGTCGGCGCGGCCTGCCGCCGTCTGGCCCGGCTCACCTTCGAGGACAAGGGCACGGCCCCGACCGCCATCGACGCCCCGGACATCCCCAAGCTCCTGGGGCCGCGCCGCTTCACCCGCGAGGCGGCCGAGGCCGGCGACCGCGTGGGCGTGGTGACCGGGCTTGTCGTCGGCGAGCACGGCGGCGAAATCGTCTTCGTCGAAACCGCCCGCATGCCCGGCTCCGGGCAGCTGCTGCTCACCGGGTCCCTCGGCGACGTGCTGCGCGAATCGGCCCAGGCGGCGCTCAGCCATATCCGCAGCCACGCCGTCGCGCTTGGCGTCGCCCCGGACTTTTTCGAAAAGACCGACATCCACGTCCACTTCCCGGCCGGCGCCATCACCAAGGACGGCCCCTCGGCCGGGGTCACCATCTTCTGCGCCCTGCTCTCCCTTTTGACCGACCGCCCCGCCCGCTGCGACGTGGCCGCAACCGGCGAAATGAC
This sequence comes from Solidesulfovibrio sp. C21, assembly GCF_047785625.1. Taxonomy (NCBI): domain Bacteria; kingdom Pseudomonadati; phylum Thermodesulfobacteriota; class Desulfovibrionia; order Desulfovibrionales; family Desulfovibrionaceae; genus Solidesulfovibrio; species Solidesulfovibrio sp. C21. Next base: position 41,502 of record NZ_JBLODY010000005.1, on the reverse strand, counting down.
CCTGGCCGGACGCCTGCTCCCCGTGGCCGGCATCCGGGAAAAATGCCTGGCCGCCAAACGCGCCGGCATCACCACCGTCGTCCTGCCCCAGGCCAACGCCCCCATCGTCGAGACCCTGCCCGCCGACGTGCTCGAAGGGCTCGATATCGTCCTGGCCGCCGACGCCACCGCCGCCGCCAAGGCGTTGTTGCGGTGAAAAAAAGACTGGGGGAAACTTTTCTGTAGAAAAGTTTCCCCCAGGCCCCCTTCCAAAGACTTCCAACGGTTACAAAGTATTATCGATACTAACCTGTAATTATTAAAAGTTTTTGGGAGGGGAGAGCGCGAGAGGGGAAACCCTTTTTCCAAAAAGGGTTCCCCTCTCGCATTCTCTTCATTGCCCTTACCTCTACTATCTTTCCCAGCCGGTGATCATGGCCTGCACGTGGGCCAGGGGCGTATGGCCGGTGGTGGTCATGTAGACGTGGACGACCAGGAAGACGAGGATAGCGAAAGCGCCGATGAGGTGGGCCAGGGCCACGGCGGCCAGGCTCAGGCCGCCGAGCCCCAGGGAGGCCCAGTCGTTGTAGCTGTAGTAGAGGAGCCCGGTGACCATCATGAACGGCAGCAGGATGGTGGCCAGGACCAGGTAGGTCAGGCGTTGCAGCGGGTTGTGCTTGGCTTCGGCCGTTTTGGGGCAGGGATGGGGCGCGCCGAGGAAGATGCCGTAGGCGTAGAAGCGCATGACCTCGAACATCTTCTTCGTGGTCGGCAGGTACTGCTTCCATTCGCCGGTGGTGGCGATCCAGAAGATGAAGAAGGCGAAGGCGATAAGCCAGGTCACGCCGAGCCAGGCGTGGACGGACACGGCCCGTTTGTAGCCGAGCAGGGTGAAGGTGCCGTGGACCTCGAAGCCGGTGGCCAGCAGGCACAGGATCAGGGCGGCCTGCAACCAGTGCCAGAAGCGTTCGTAGCGGGTGTAGATATAGAGCATGCCCTTGGCGGCGTTGGCGTCGTTTTGCATTATCCCTTTCTCCTCTTGCGGGAAACGAGGCGCACGGCCCCATGGCCGCACACGGCCAGGATCGCGGCCACGACGGCCGCCCAGCCCACGGTGGTCACGGCGGCGTGGATGTCGCGCCCCGGAACGTAGACGCCGGGCAGGCCTTCCAGCCGGCCGCCGACGGAATGGCATTCCCCGCAGGCCACCACCTGCTCCTTGGGGGCCACCATGTGGGTGGTGGGGAAGAAGTATTCCGTTTCCACGAATCCGACCTCGCCGGAAAACGGCTGTTCCACGTAGGCCATGCCGGAGCTGATGGAGGTTTTCCAGTCATAGCCGGTCCAGAAGGCGGTGGGGTCCTTGGGCCCGAACAGGTGCGGCACGACCATGGTGGCGTTCTTCGGGTCGAAGGGCTGCTTCCCGATATGGCGCTTGAAGGGCATGATGCGCGATTTCGGGTCGTCCGGCGAACCGGCCGGGTAGTTGACGGAAACGCGCCGGGTCGGATCGACGGTGTCGGTGATGAGCAGGTTGCTCATGGCCCCGTTGAACCAGCGGTAGGTGGGGACGACGTTTTTCTCCCAGACGAAATCGCCCTTCTTGGTGTCGTAGACGGGCTTGCCGTAAGGCCCCTTCTTCTGGAAGGGCTTGCCCTCGGCGTTCATGCGTCCCGCCGTGGACCAGTCCCAGGACATCTTGGTCGGCAGCACCCGGGCGAAACGGGGAATGTGGCAGGCCTGGCAGGCCGCCTTGTCGGTGTGGTCGTTGGCCTTGGCGTCCTTTTTGTGGGGCTTTTGGCCGTGGCAGGATTCGCAGGCGATCTTGGAGGCCAGGTCGGCCTCGGTGAGGCTGATGCGCTCGGGCGCGGCCGGCGAGGTGTAGAGCCGCCCGGCGATCTGGTGCTCCTTGGTGGTGTGGCAGCGCTGGCAAGTAAAATTGAGCCCGTCGACGTCCATATGCACGTCCAGAGACTTTTTCGGCGCGCCCATGGAGCTGTCCAGGTCGCCGTGCTTCACGCCGTCGCCGCCGCCGCCGTAGAAATGGCACACGCCGCAGTTGAGGCGGTCCGGCCGGCCCACCTTGCCCACGATCAGCTTGTAGTCCGGCGGCAGGTAGGTCACGCCGTTTTCGGGGAAAAGCGTGGGCTCGGTGGCCGGATAGCCGGCCTTGGTGGGAAATTTCTTATAGGTGTGGGTGGTGTCGTGGCACACCAGGCAATCGATGCGGTCGTTGGAGGCGAAATCGAAGTCCTTGTTCTTCCAGCCGTAGCCGATGTGGCAGGAGGTGCAGCGCGGCTCGTTGGACGGCACGGCGATACAGAAGTTGTTGAGGGTCTTGCCGTACTTGCCCATGGATTTGCCGTCGCCGCAATCCGGGCAGATCCAGGTCCAGTGAATGGTGTGGTGGATCTGGCCGGCGGCCAGGTCGTGGCAGGACAGGCAGGCCGCCGTGACCTCCTCCGGCTTGGTGAAATCCTTTTTGAGCGCCTCGAATTTCGAGTGGTCGGCCGTGGTCCAGCGGGCCCCCGGCGCCTTGACCGCGCTGCGGGCGAGCTGCCTGCCCGGGGCCTTGTCCTCTTCCTCTCCATTGGCGGCGAGCGGGTCCGGGCCGCTCCAGGCGGCGGCCAGAACCAGCACGGCCGCGACGGCGATCCATGTCCATGGCTGCTTGGGAAATCGCATGCGCCCTCCTTGATTGCCGTCCGGCGGGACGGTAGCGGCGCTTCCCCGGCACGGAAAACGCCCTGGTTCCATGACGAGTCGCAGGGTTCCGGGAGGCTATGGATTTGGTTGCAACCATACCATGACGGGAAAGAACTTGAAAAGAAGTATTGCGCCGCAGAGGCAAAACATACCCTTGAGAAGCAGGTCGGCGCGCAACGCAAAAAGGCCGGCAACGTCTCCGTCGCCGGCCCTGTTGTGTCGTCATCGCAAACGCGCCGCTAGTAGCCGCGCGTTTCCTGGCTGTGGCCGATAAGCCCGCCGGCAATGCCGCCGAGCGCGCCGCCAAGGCCCGCGCCGATGCCGGCATTACCGCCGGCAATGGCGCTGATGGCCGCGCCCGCGCCCGCGCCAATGGCCGCTCCGGAAAGCGCTCCCTGCTGGGTTTTGGTCATATTGGTGCAGCCCAGACCGCCGACAAGCAACAATGCGGCGATCACCGCGCTCAAACGCTTCATGGCGTCCTCCTTTATGCAACCATGGGCCACGGCCGCAGCCGGCCCCAATTTTCTGTCATGCGCACGGATGGTGCGAGTATCCTTAAACAAAGCGGGCCTCGACGGCTATTTGCCAGCCTTGGCCTTGGGATGCGCCGCTTTGGCCTGCGCCGCCTTGGCCTTGACGTCCTCTGAGACTCCCGTGGGCAGGCTGGAGGCCGGACAATTGGGCTTGGCCATCTCGTACCACATCACTTCCACCACCGGCCGCTTGAGCTTGTCCGGATGCGCGGCGTACCACTTGTCGATGGTGGCGACCATCTGGTCGAACGTATAGGGGCTCAGGCCCTCGGACCAAGCCTCGATGGTGCTGTTTTTCGCCGGATGCTTGCCCTGCACTTCCTGGTCCAGTTCGATGATCGTCGCCGCGCCGACCAGAAACGCCTTGCGTTCCTGGGGCGTGGATTTCATCCAATGATCGCCGGTCACCACCGGCATCGGACGATCCTCGGCCAACGCGGGCACGGCCATGGCCGCGGCCAGAAGCAGCCCGCAAACCAGCAGTCCCAAAATTTTCGACTTCACGTCTCACTCCTTTGCGAAGGGTCTTCCCACCGACAAATCAAGAATCCGCGACAGCGTCGCGACCGCCTCCCCCAATGGCAGGCAGCGCGGCACTCTTACCCAAACTATGCAGAAGGGCCACGCAAATTGCAAGAAGCGCACGGCTTGCCAAGCCCGTCGACGCGCCTTAACCATTCCCCCGGGAAACAACCATGACGCACCAAACCACCCTCCCCCAGGAACTGTCCCGTCCGCTTTTGGCCGGCGCATTTCTCTCCGACACCGACCGCGACCGGCTGCTGGCCGCCCTGCCCCGGGCCGAAGATCCCGAACTCGCCGCCCTGGCCCGGGCCGCCGACGCCATCCGACGCGCCCGACTCGGCAACGCCGCCTCGCTTTGCGCCATCATCAGCGCCAAATCCGGCCGTTGCGGCGAGAACTGCGCCTTCTGCGCCCAGTCCGGACACCACCACACCAGCGCGCCCCAATACCCTTTTCTCGCGCCGGAGCGCATCGTCGCCGCCGCCAAGGCCATGCACGACGCCGGCGTGGCCCGCTTCGGCATCGTCGCCTCGGGCAAGGCCCTGCCCCGGGCCGAACTGGAACACGCCGCCACCGCCATCGCCGGCCTCAAAGCTTTCGGCATGGCCGCCGACGCCTCCTTCGGCGTGCTGCCGGACGATGCCCTGGCCCGGCTCAAGAGCGCCGGGCTCGCCGCCTACCACCACAACCTCGAAACCTCGCGCGCCTTCTACCCCCGCATCTGCACCACCCGCAGCTTCGAGGACAACCTGGCCGTGCTGCGCACCTGCAAACGCCTCGGCATCCCCGTCTGCTCCGGCGGCCTGTTCGGCATGGGCGAATCCTGGGCCGACCGCGCCGACCTGGCCCAGACCCTTCTCGAAGCCGGCGTCATGTCCGTCCCCATCAATTTCTTAAGCCCCATCCCCGGCACGCCCCTGGAAAGCCGGCCGCCTCTGGCTCCCGGCGAAGCCACCCGCATCGTCATCCTGCTGCGCTTCCTGCTGCCCGACCGCCATCTGCGCATCTGCGGCGGCCGGCCCACCGTCTACGGCGCGACCGCCCCCCTCGCCCCCATGACCGCCGGAGCCGACGGCCTCATGGTCGGCGACTACCTGACCACCAGCGGCGGCACCCTGGAGGCCGACAAGGCCGGATTGGCGAAGCTCGGGTTCAGCCTGTAGGGAGGAGGTGGAGGAACGGAAGCGGGGCTCTGCCCCGGACCCCGCCGGAGGGCTTATGCCCTCCGGACCTCCCTTTACCGGCTTGGGATGACGGGTGGAGGTGTCGGGGCTGATGGCGGGGACGGGTTGCTTGTTGCCGCAATCGGCCCGGCGACACGAGGCGCTTCGCGCCTCGACGCCGGACACGATTGCGGCAACAACCGCGCCAGCGGCGAAGCGCCACATTTCAAGAACAAGCAAGTTTTTCAGAAATGTCGCCCCGCAGGGGCGACTGGCGTGGTGGAGACGGAATTTGCCAGGGACGAGCTTGTCGCGAAGCGACATGCACCGTCCCGACAAATTCCGCCTCCATCTTCTCCACTCTCCGCCTGACCGCGCGCAACCAAAGTCCCCACCCGACCAAAGCACACCGGACGGGGGGGCCGGGGGGCCCGTGGCCTCCCGGCGGGGCGCGGGGCAGAGCCCCGCTCTTTCCTCCCTCCCCTGCCTGCCGCTTCCGCCTTGCCCGCCGACGGCTACGCGTCGTCGATCAGGCGACGGGCCTCGGCATCGGGGATGGTCTCCCAGGCGGATGGAAACAGCAGCATGATGACCGTATAAAGGACCAGCGCCAACGACACGAGAGCGTTTCTCATGTCTTTTTCCCCCTGTTTGCGTAACACCCGGGACCACAAGGTCCTGGCACCCTATTCCCTTTGTATGCCTTTTCATTCCAGCGGCAAGAAAAAAAGCGGAAAAACCTCCGATTGTTTGCGCACGGTGTCCGCTTGCGCTACATAATGGCCGAACCTTTTCGTATTTCGACTTCAAGGAGCGGCACCATGGCCCTTTTCGGCAGTGATAAAGACAAGAAAGCCAAGGATGCAAAAAAAGCGGCGAAGGACGAGCCCAAGCGACTCATTCCGGAAGACAACATCCCGGAACTCAAAAAGTTTTTCAAACCGATGCAGGAAACGGTGGAACTGCTTGTTTTCACCGATCCCAAGCAGAGCGCCCCGTACAACGGATTTATGGAATCCTTGTGCCGGGAGCTTCCCGAGATCACTGACAAAATCACGGCCAGATTCGAGACGTTGGAAAGCGACGCGGCCAGACAGCACGGCGTGGATTTTTCCCCGACGCTGCTTTTGGCCCCGGACCGATACAAGATCCGCTACCTGGGCGCGCCGCTCGGCGAGGAAGCGCGCACGCTGATCGAGACCATCCTGCGGCTTTCGGTCGGCAAGAGCGGCCTGGACCAGACGTCCCGGGAGCTACTCAAGGAACTGACCGAGGAGCGCCATATCCAGGTGTTCGTCAACCCGTCCTGCCCGTATTGCCCGGGGCAGGTGGCCAATGCCTTCCACTGCGCCATCGAGCGGCCGGACCTCGTGTCCGCCGACTGCGTGGACGCCTCCCAGCATGTCGCGCTGGCCCAGCAGCATCAGATCGGCTCGGTGCCGCACACCATCATCAACGACGAGTTTTCGACCCTGGGGCTGTTGCCCGAGGAGCGTTTCGTGGCGGAGTTGGTGACGCTCAAGACCGCCGAGGAGTTCCTTGGCGGACACCACGGGCTGGAGGATGGCGGGCTGGATGTCGTCGAGGTGGACGTGGTGGTGGCCGGGGCCGGGCCGGCCGGTCTGACGGCCGCCATGTACGCCGCGCGAAGCGGCCTTTCGGCCGTGGTGCTGGAGAAAAACGTCATCGGCGGCCAGGTGGCGCTCACCCCCGTGGTCGAGAACTACCCCGGATTCGCCAACGTGCCGGGCAAGCGGCTAATGGAGATGATCGCCGACCAGGCGCGCGGCTACGCCCAGGTGCACGAGGGCGAGGGCATCGACGAAGTCAAGGTCGGCAAGAATATCGAGGTCTACACCGACAAGGCGGTGTACGTGGCCAAGGCGCTCATTCTGGCCACCGGCGCGACCTGGAAGAAGCTCGGCGTGCCCGGTGAGGACCGCTACTTCGGCTTCGGCGTCAGCTACTGCTCGACCTGCGACGGCTATCTGTACAAGGAAAAGAAGGCGGTCATCGTCGGCGGCGGGGACACGGCGCTCACCGATGCGCTGCACCTCAAAAACCTGGGTGTGGACGTGACCGTCATCCACCGCCGCAAGGAACTGCGGGCCGAAAAATACCTCCAGGACGCGGTGGCCAAGGCGGGCGTGGCCCTGCTGCTCGGTTCCGTGGTCACGGAGATTCTAGGCGACGACAAGAAGGTGACGGCGGTGAAGGTGAAAAACCTGGCCGACGACGCCGAACAGGAAATCACCACCGATGCCGTGTTCGTGGCCATCGGGCTCGACCCCAATATCGCCATCGCCGAGGAGCTGGGACTGAAACTGGACAAGGACGGATTTATCCGCACCGACTGGGGCAAACGGACCTCCATCCCCCGCATCTACGCCGCCGGCGACGTGACGGCCGGCGCGCGCCAGATCGTCACCGCCGTGGGCGACGGTTCCACCGCCGCCCTCTCCGCCTTCGAAAACCTGTCCCATCCATACTGGAAGAAGGAAAAAGCTTAAGAAGGGGAAAAAGAATGCGAGAGGGGGACCCTTTTTGGAAAAAGGGTCCCCCTCTCGCGCTCTCCCCTCCTAAAAACTTTCAAAAGTTAAGGGTGAGGCAACGATAACACTCTGTAACCGTTAAAAGTCTTTAGGAAGGGGGTCCGGGGGGAACCCTTTCTACAGAAAGGGTTCCCCCCGGTTCCTCTACAACATCGCGTAGAATTCGGCTGGGGAGAGTTCCGTGGATTCGAACCAGCCCCGTTCGGACAGGTGTCGGCGGATATCCTGGCACAGCTCGCACTTGTTGACGTAGCCGCCCGGCCGGGGCGTGTAGTCCTCGAGGGCCGTGGCGTAGTCGTAGAAGCCCCGGATGCCGGTTTCGGCCAGGGTGGTGAGGATCGGGTAGCGTTCCGGGTCCAGCGGCGCGCCGAGGTCGTCGGCCCGAAAGGCCAGTCCCGCGCACAGTCCCGGGATATAATCGCCGTAAAGGTCCATGTGGAAATGGCTGACGTCGGTGAGCTCCGCCCGGCAGTCGGCCGAGGCCTCGGCCAGGATGGCCGCGACCGGACGCCGGCCCAGGGCCGGGGCGAAGAGATCGAAGGCCCGGCCGCCCAGATGGATCCATATCCGGCGCAGAATCTGGGCCGGGTAATCCTGGCCGAAGCGCTCCTGGTATTCCCGCAGCGGGTGCGTCGTCTCGGGATCGAAGGCGCGCAGGTCCTCCAGAAAATGTTCATGCCAGGGAAAGACGACGATGCCGGCCGCCTGGGCCGCCTCGATGGTCCCGAGGGTCTTGCGCAGGGGGATGAACCCGTTGTGCATGGGCGTTATGGACACCAGCAGCCGGGCCAGCCCCATGGCGCGCAGCTCGGTTAAAAGCTCCACGGCCTCGTCGGCGTCCGTGAACCAGGCCCCGCTCGTCTCAACGTATTCGATGGGCATGCCCGCCTCGTCGGCGGCCGCCAGCAAGCCGGCCAGGGACAGGGGATCGGAGAGGGGCTCGCCGCCGCCGATATGCATGGCCGCCGCGCCAAGGTCACGCGCCTTGGTGAAAAGGGTCGTGGCCCCCCCCTGGTCCATGTAGATGGGTTCCCGGCCCGGGCTGCCCCGATATAGGCAATGGGGGCAGGCGCTTTGGCACTGGTAGGTGGCGATAAGCCCGCCCGACTGGAGCCGCGAGACGCACAGGGACATGGGGCGTTACCCTTGCGCCAGCCCGGTCAGGGCGTCGAGGACCGCTTCGGCGCGCCCGGCGGCCTTGGCCACCTTGGGCCAGGCCCGGCGCACCATGCCCGCGGGCCAGAGGACTTCGCTCATGGTTTCTCCCGTCCGCCGGCCAGGGGCGCGGCATCGCTCAGAGTCAGCTTCTTGTGCATGGAATCCAGGTCTTCCACCGGATAGCGCTGGCGCAGGTAGAAATAGCGGTCCACCACCTTCAGCACGTAATCCTTGGTTTCCTCGTAGGGCGGCACGCCGCCGTGCTTGGCCACGGCCCCCGGGCCGGCGTTGTAGGCGGCCAGGGCCATGACCTCGGTCTGGAACCGGTCCAGCATAGACCGCAAATATTTCGTTCCCGCGGCGATATTGCGCTCCGGGTCGAACGGTTCGCTGAGCCCCAGCACTTTCTGGGTGTCGGGCATGATCTGCATGATGCCCTGGGCCCCCTTGGGCGAGACCGCGCAGGGGTTGAACCGCGATTCCTGCTCGATCAACGCATAGACGAGCCGTGGGTCGAGACCGTTTTTTCTGCTGTAAATATTGACCAGGCGCAAGAGCTTCTTGTCTTCGATAAGCGCCGGGTAGCGACAGGCCACGGACCGTTGCCTGGCCTGCCGCAGCATCACGTCATGCTTGGCGGCGGCCACGGGATCGGGCAGGGCGATGCCGTGGATTTCGGTCGCCGTGGTCGGCACGGTGGCCATTTTCGGCCCGGCGGCCCGTGTGGGAAGCGCCGCCGCGACGACCAGAAACGCCGCCACGGCCGACAAGACGACTCGCATGGACACGACTCCTTGGTACTCTCTTTTCTGCCCCTACCTTCTTCCCCGGGGATTGACAAGAAACGGGGGCATCAACGCACCTGCTTTCGCCAGCGGCCAATCGTGTCGTCGATAAAGCCCGGCTCGTTACGCGGCGCGGACCAGACCTCGGAAAAACGCGCCGTGTCGCTGCGCGGCCGCTCGCCGTCGGCCAGATCGCGCAGGCGGATGCGCATGGGCACGGGCACGCCCTCGCCCACCACAACCGCCTCCTGGGTGCGCAGCGCCGGTAGGGCGGACAAAAGCCCGGCCGCGTTTTCCGGCATGGCCCGGCGCACGAAAAGCTGGTCCTGCTCGTTACTCATGCGCAGCGACACCAGGGTGTTGACCTGGGACAGCACGGTTTCGGAAATCTCCGACGGCCGCTGGGTAACCAGGCCAAGCGACACGCCGTACTTGCGGCCCTCCTTGGCGATGCGCGAAAGCGCCCGGCGGGTGGGGCCGAACGCGGCGGCCGTGTCGCGCGGCACGTAGCGATGGGCTTCCTCGCAAACCAGCAGCACCGGTACCCCGCGCCCGCGCTCGGTCCACAAGGCGAAGTCGAAAATCAGCCGGCACAGCACCGACACCACCACGTCCACGATCTCGGCCGGCACGCCGGCCAGATTGAAGATGGTCAGCGGCCGCCCGTCGGCCGGGAGCCGCAGATAACGCGCCAGGACATCGGCCATGCCGTCCTCGACCGTGAGCAGGCCGAACATGAAGGTGAAACGCCGGTCGCGGCGCAAGGCGTCGATGCGGGTCGTCAGGCGCAGGTAGGGGATGGAACTTTCGGGCTTGTCCAGTCGCCCCATGCCGGTTTTGAGCAGCTCCGTCACCCGGGCCAGCCGGTACGGCACCGGCGTGTCGATGGTCAGGGCCGCGTCGTCCTGCCCGGCCCCGCGCATGAACTCCGCCTTGGCCGTCAGCACGCAGTCCTTGAGAATATTGGCCTCGATCTCGCGGTAGGGCTGCTCGCCGCTGCAAAAGACCTGGGTCATCTCCTCGAAATCGAGCAGCCAGTATGGCAGGGCCAGATTGTCCGTGGTGACCGATTCGGCCATGTCGCCAAAGGCGGCGGCATATTCGTCGTGGGGATCGAGCAGCACGATATGGCCGTGGGCATGGGCGGTCAGGACCGAACGCAACAGCACCGCCACCGTGCAGGACTTGCCCGAGCCGGTGGTGCCAAGCACCGCGAAATGCTTGCCCAGAAAATCGTCCACCACCATGAAGGCCGGCACCTCCGCGTCCTGGTGCAGCGTGCCGATCAAGACGCTCGACTTGGCCGGCCGGGCATAAATGCGGGCCAAATCCCCGGTGACCGCGCGCCGGACGACAGCCCCCAATTTCGGACTGATGGACACACCGCGCTGAAAGACGAACGCTTCCGTCTCCGGCCCGAGACTCTCGCCCAGAAGCGCCAGACGGGCCATGCGCATGCCGCCGGCTTCCGGACTTGGCGACGGCGTGAAAAGCGCCTGCACCAGCCCGAACACCATGGACCGCTCGGAGACAATGACCGCCATGTCGCCCACGCCGACATCGGCCGCCGCTGCCGCGTCCAAGACCACCACAACCTCCGCGCCCTCAACAGACGCCACATAGCCGATCGGCGCTCGCTCCATCGCTGTGTGCCTCCGGCGGCCAGGGGGAAACTTTTTGAAAAAAGTTTCCCCCTCGACCCCCTTCAAAAACTTTCAACGGGCTCTCTGCCCGATGTGTCAACGCTTCAGTTTCCCAAACGTCTCTTCCATGCGGCGCTTCGCCGCTGGCGCGGTTGTTGCCGCAATCGCGTCCGGCGTCGAGGCGCAACGCGCCTCGTGCCGCCGGGCCGATTGCGGCAACACACATCCGGGGCTCCGCCGCCCAAAGTCACCATCCCCCGCCGCTCCCCCGCAAACCATCCCAACCCGGTAAAGGGGGGTCCGGGGGGCATCAAGCCCCCCGGTCGGGAGGGTCCGGGAGGGGCGACGCCCCTCCCGGCGCTTCCCCGCCCTCCGCCGCCGCCTCCGCCAGGGCCGCCTCGATGGCGACGGCCAGATCGCGGCGCAGGATGGGTTTGAGGAGCAGGTCGCGGATGCCGATGGCCCGGGCCGCATCCTTGCTCATGGTCTCGCTGAATCCGGTGAGCATGAGCACCGGCAGATCGGGGCGAATGGCCAGGACCTCGCGGGCGAGGTCGGCGCCGGTCAGGCCCGGCATGTTCTGGTCGGTGACCATGAGGTCGCAGGCGATGGGATCTTTTTGGATGCGGGCCAGGGCCTGCCGGGGATCGGTTTCGGCCTGGACGGCGTAGCCCAGGGATTCGAGGAGTTCCCGGCCGATTTCGGCCAGGGCCGGCTCGTCGTCGACGAAGAGCACGCGTCCCCGGCCCATGCGGGGCTGGGGTCCGGCGTCCTGGTCCGCCTCACCGGCATGATCGGCCAAGGGCAGGTAGACGCTGAAGGTCGCGCCCAGCCCGGGGGTGCTTTCGACCTTGATGTCGCCGTTATACTTGCGCACCACGCCGTGGGCCACGGCCAGGCCCATGCCCGTGCCCTCGCCGGGTTTCTTCGTGGTGAAAAAGGGGTCGAAAATCCGCTCCTGGATATCGACGGGAATGCCGGGGCCGGTGTCGCGCACCCATAGGCGCAGGCCATCGGCGGCCGGCGCGTCGCCGCCGATGGGGCAAAGCCCGCCCTGGCACTCCTCCAGCCCCACTTCGAGCACGCCGCCTGTTTCGCGCATGGCCTGGGCCGCGTTGCCGCACAGGTTCATGATGATCTGCTGGATCTGGGTGGGCTCGGCCAGGATGGTGTCGCGGCCGGGACGCACGGCGTCCACAAGTTCGATGGAGTTGGGCACGGTGGCCCGGATGAGTTTGAGGGTCTCCTTGACCAGGGGGGCCATGTGCAGGGGCTTGGCCCCTTGTTCGTTCTGGCGGCTGAAGGAGAGGATCTGGAGCACCAGGTCCCTGGCCCGGCGGCAGGCGGACAGGATATGGCCGATGCGCCGGGCCAGCGGGCTGTCCGGCGGGGCGTCGCCTTCGATCATCTCGGTAAAGCCCATGATGATGCCGAGGATGTTGTTGAAATCGTGGGCGATGCCGCCGGCCAGGGTGCCGATGGCCTCCATCTTCTGGCTCTGGCGCAGGCGCTGTTCGAGATTTTTGCGTTCGGTGATGTCGTGGGCCACGAACACGGTGCCTATGGGGACGTCATCGGCATGGGACAGCGGCGAGGCGGTGACGAGAAATTCCCCGTGCAGCCTGGCGATGGCGATCTCCCGGGAATGGTGGCGGCCGTCGGTCATGGCCAGGATTTCCCCGGAGCGTTCACCGGGCCGGTCGGGCAGGTCGAAGACGAAGGCGGCCTCGCGGCCGACGACTTCCCGGGGCGACAGGCCCAGGCGGTGGGCCATGGCCAGGTTGAGGCGGCGCACCCGCCGCTCGCGGTCGATGACCACGACCATGTCCTGGACGGAGTCGAAGATGCCCTCCCACTCCCGCTTGGCCGTGACGATGAGCTTGGTGACGCGCTCGCGCTCGTCGATCTCCCGGGTGAGCTTGCGGTTGGCGCTGGCCAGGGCGGCGGTGCGCTCGGAAACGAGGGTTTCCAGGTGGCTTTTGAGCGCCGTGAAATCGCGTTCGGCCCGCCATTTGGCGCACAGGGAGGTGGCGAACTGGCGGATCTCCTGGGAATGGAAGGGCTTTTGGATGTAGAGCAGCTTGTCGGCCGGCGGCACCCGGGCGGCGATGCTGGCCGGATCGACGTCGGTGAAGGTGGTGACCACCACGATCTGCACCCAGGGATCGAGGGCCCGTATCTCCTCGGCCGCGAAAAGACCGCCGCGCCCGGGCGGCATGTGCACGTCCAGGAAGGTGGCGGCATAGGGCCGGCGTTCGCGTTTGGCCGCGACCACGGCCGCCACAGCCTCCTCGCCCTGGCGGCACAGCGTCAGTTCGAACCGGGGTTCGTCGGGTACGGGAGGCGCGCCGCCGAGCCCGTCGAGGCCGCCGAGGATATCGTCCCGGGGCGCCAGGATTTCGGTGAAAAGAGCGAGGATGCGCGGCTCGTCGTCGGCCACCAGCAGGCGCAGGGGCGCGGGTGTCGGTTGGGTGGATGCGGCCATTTCGCGTTTCGCCTTTCCGGGGGCATCGACAGTCGCCCCCGGCTTAGGGCATCTCCAGCCTGTCCAGGCGTTCGGCCGACGCGGCCCGGCCCGGCGCGGACTGCGCGGCGGGGGAAGAGGAAAGGGGCCTGGCCGGGGCCGGCACGGCCGCAGGCTGCCCGGCGACCGGCTGGGCAGGGGCGGAGGATGGCAGGGCCAACTCCTCGGCCGTGGACAGGCGGCTCAGGTTGTCGTGGGCCACGGGATAGAATTTCGGATTGGCGGCAATGGCCCGCTCGAAATATTCCTGGGCCTTGGCCTTGTTGCCGGCTTCCATGTAGCACACGCCGACGTTGTTGAGCGCCGTGGCCTCGCCGGCGACGCTGGCAAACGCCGCGTAGGCGTCGTCGTAGCGGCCGAGCTTGCACAGGGCCAGCCCCAGGTTGTTGGCGATCTTGGGGGATTTTTTCGCGGCCCCGGCCTTGGCGAAGGCGGCCACGGCATCTTCGTTGCGGCCCAGGCGCATGAGCGCGATGCCGCGGTTGTTCTCCACATCCGGGTCAAAGGCGATGGCCAGGGATTTGTCGTACACGGCCAGCGCCGCCTCGGGCCGGCCTTCCCGGGCTTCGATGGCCCCGAGCAGGGCCGCCGCCCGGGAGAGGGACGGCGAAAGCTCCAAGGCCTGGGCCAGGGTCTTGGCCGCCTCGTCCCCGGCTCCGCCGAAGTAGAGCGCGAAGCCAAGTCCCTGCAGGGCCGGGGCGTATTTCGGGTCGGCCGCAAGCGCCGCTCGGTAGGCCATGACGGCCTTGGGGTAATCGCCCACGCGCAGGTACAGGTCGCCCATGCGGGTGTGGACCACGACCGGCGCGGCCCCGGCCTTAAGCGCCGCCAGATAGAGCTTGCCGGCGTCCCTGGGGTCGCCATGGGCAAGCGCGGCGTCGCCGGCGGCCAGGGTCTCGCCCCCGGGCTTGCCGGCCAGCGCGGCCGCCCCGGATTTGCCCTTGGAACCGGCACAACCGACGAGTCCGGCCAGCCCGGCCAGACACAGAGCCACAAGCGCGGCCGCAAGCACCGCCCGTACCTTTTCCTTCACCACGAGCCCTCCCCATGTCCTTTGCCCAGCATAGCAAAGGCCGCCGGGTGGGTAAACACGGGCCGCCAACACCCTTGTCCACATTCCGTGGTGCCCGGCCGGGACACGTCACGAAAAATGGTTTTCGGCCGGCCGTCTTTCCACGATTCATGGACCTGGCCGGGTCGTCCTTCTCCCCCTTTTGGCTCGTCCTCAAAATCGGCAATGACGGCGGGCCGTTGTCCGATCGGCTTTCCCGCACTCCCGGGCATGAGTCCTGGCACGTTTTTTTCAAGCCCGTGGGGAAAGCCTCCACAACCACCACGGCATTATAGCGAGATACGTGCCATGATACGCATACTACATAATCAAAAAGGGATCGCGGCCGTGGAAATGGCCATCGGGATGCTGCTGCTCGTCCCCCTGCTCCTCATCCTCGTGGAGGCGAGCCGGGCCCTGACCGAATATTCCCAGCTGCAAAACGCGGCCATGGAAGGGGCGCGCATGCTGGCGCGGCAAAACGGCGATACGGACGGAGTCGAGAATTACATCAAGAATACGGTGCTCACGGATGCATCCGGGAAGTCCCTTTTCGACGGCGCCGAGCCGACCGTGACCATCTCCCCCCGGGACGCCGACAACAACGTAACCGTGCAGGTGGACCATGACTACAACCCCTCATTCATGCCGCAATACGACGAATCGGGGAATCCCACTCCTTTCAACATTTTGGGATCGGATGCGCTCACGATTTCGGCCAAGACGACCATGGCCCTGCCGGCCGAGAACTAGCCGGGGCGACGCCCGTGGGGCGTCGAGCGTGGTCATGGCGGCGGCCCTGGTCGGGCTCATGGCCGCCGCGGGCGTGGCCGTGGACCTCGGCCGCGTCTATGTGGCCCACAACAAGCTGCAAAACGCCGTGGACGCGGCCGCCCTGGCCGGCAGCCTCCAGCTTCCCGACGATCCGGACGTGGACAACGGCAAGGTCGCGGACGCGGTCACGATCAACCTGGCCGCCAACGACCCCGAGGCCACGGCCACCGACATCGCCTCGGGCGGGGCCACCCGCAGCGTGTGCGTCACGGCCACGGCCGACGTGGACATGACGCTGTCCAAGGTGGTGGGCCTCGAGGCCACCACGGTCACGGCCGATGCCTGCGCCGGTTACAACGACATCGAGCTGGTCATGGTGCTCGACGCCACGGGCAGCATGAAGGGCACGCCGATCACCAACGTCAAGGAAGCGGCGGCGAGCCTGGTCGACCTCATCATGCCCGATTCCGGGGCCAATACCCGCTCCAAGATCGGGCTGGTCCCCTTCCAGGGCAAGGTGCGCATCGACGGCAACGACCCGGTCACGGCCGAACGGGACCCCGACGGCGTGGGGGTCGGCTGCCGCAACGCCGACGACACCTTAAACGACGGCAAGCTCAAGACCGAATACAGCGACACCAGGAGCCGCAGTTCCATCTTCTACGGCTACACCATAAGCGGCGTGAGCACCTATTACGACAAGACCTGCTCCGGCATGTCGCCCATCCGGGCCCTGTCTTCGGACAAGGACGCCATCATCGAGGGCATCGACGCCATCAACGCCGGGGCCGTGACCTCGGGCACGCTCATCTCCGAAGGCATCAAGTGGGGCCATCGCGTGCTCTCGCCCGAGGCTCCCTACACCGAAGGCAACACGGACAAGAAGGTGCGCAAGATCATGATCGTGCTCACCGACGGCGACACCGAGGACGGACGTTGCGGCGGCCGGTACGCCTCGGCTTCCCGGACCATCAACTCCTACTGGACCAACGCCTACTTCGGCCAGGGACTCAAGCCCAACACCTCGAGCTCGCCCTATTCCACCCTGTCCACGGCCTCGGCGACCCTGGCCCAGATTCCCGACTGCATCGACGGCGGAAAACTCAACCAGTTCGTCATCGACGAAGCCGACGACGCCAAAAACGACGCCGATTACCCGGTGGAAATCTTCGCCATCCGCTTCGGCGATTCCGACGCCACGGACATAAGCCTCATGAAGCAGATCGCCTCGTCCAAGTCCGGCACCGACGACCATTATTACGACGCGCCGGACAGCACCGACATCAAGGACATGTTCAAAAAGATCGGCCAGCAGCTCGGCCAGCGCCTCATGAGCAAGAAGGAAGCCACCACCGGCACGCCATAGCATAACGCAGGAACACGACCATGTTCACGCAGCCTCCCCGCAACCAGTCCCCCTCCCGCCGCCTGACGCGGCGGGAATCGGGCGCAACCGCCGTGGAATTCGCCATGGTGCTGCCCGTGCTGGTCCTCATGCTCCTTGGCATCATCGAAATCGCCAACATCCTGCGCATCCAGTTCACCCTGGAAAGCGCGGTCACCACCGTGGCCCACGACATCTCCCAAAACCCCAACATCACCAACCAGTCCGAGGCCCAGAGCCTTTTCACCAGCAATCTGGCCGACTATGCCCCCCTGGTGCAGCAAAATACCGAAACCTCCGATCCGTCGGACCCGCCGGCGCTGGCCATGAGCCCGACCACCAGGCCGACGTGCAACTCGAGCGCCTGCACGCCGTTTCTCATTACGATCACCTACACCTACAGCGCGCTCTCCGCGCCCATGCAGCCCTTTTTCGACGGGCTGACCCTTTCGGCCTCGGCCCGCAAAAGCCCCGAGCCCAACACGAGCAGCACGCTGGTTGCCAAGTAAAAGCCCCGCACCGGAGGAAACGCCCCATGAAAAAGATCTCCATCGCCCTGGCGGCGGCCATCGTCCTGACCCTGGCCGGGCTCGCCCCGGCCGCCACGACCAAGGCCAGCGTGGTCGACTTCTACAATGCCTACCTCGCCCTGGTCAGTTCCAGCGACTACGTGTCCCTGTCGCGGGATACGCCCGAGGCTTTCGACGCCAAGTTCGACTCCCTCGCCAGGGACGCCGGCTTCGAGGATGCCGCCGCCGCCCTGGCCGCCGGCGAGGACTATGCCGCCGACGCCGAGGTGGCCGCCCTGCGCAAGGCCGTGGCCGACAAGATTCTCGAGCAGTATGCGCCGTACAAGGAATGACGCCGGGGGCGCACTAAACGGGCGGTTTCAGGCAGCACCGGGTGAAACGCCCCTGCCCCTTCGAAAATTTTTGAAAGGGGGTCCAGGGGGGAAACTTTTTTTAAAAAGTTTCCCCCCTGGCGGCCGCTTACACTCGGAGCATCAGAACAAGCGTGAAATCGCCTGGACAAGGGCCGCGAGGCGTCCCGAAGCCAACGCCAGCCCGACGAGGGCCACCACCGCGATCAGCATGATCCGCAGGGCCAGGCGGCGGGCCAGGAAGCTGCCGGCGAACCCGGCGCCCTGGCGCGGGGCGGGGATGATGTTTTCCGCGCGCAGCAGCCGGTAGAGGCCGACAACGGCCGCCAGGCACACGAGCAGGGCCAGCAGGTTGTCGGGTTTGTGGAAGAAATCCGAAAGTCCCCGCGCCGCGTCCACAGCCTGATGCGCGTTGCCGGGCAGGGCGTCGGCAAGGCCCTGCCCTTTTTCCTGCAACTCCCCGACGGAGCGCATGACGTCGTCCGCGCCGGCCATGTCCATCTCCTTCTAATGATTGATGTTGCCGAACATCCGCATGAGGCTGATGGCCGCCGGCCCCAGGATCACGATCAAAAGCGTGGGGAAGATGAAAAGGATGAGGGGGAAAAGCAGCTTGACCGGCAGCTTGGCGGCCATTTCCTCGGCCAGCTGGAACCGCTTGGTGCGCATGGCATCGGCGTAGACCCGCAGGGTCTGGGCAATGGAGGTGCCAAACATGTCGGTCTGGATGAGCATGGCCACAAGGCTGCCCATGTCCTCGAGCCCCACCCGGGACGACAGGTTCCGCAACGCCTCCCGCCGCGACTTGCCGGCCCGCAGTTCCAGGGTCAAAAGCCGCAACTCGGAACTCAAAATCGGTTCCTTGTGGGCCAGCTCCAGACATACCCGGTACATGGCGGCGTCAAGGCCCATGCCCGCCTCGACGCAGACCACGAGCAGGTCCAGGGCGTCGGGCAGGCCGTGCAGGATGGCCTTCTGGCGCTTTTTCACCCGCGAATCGAGCACGATCCCCGGCAGGTAGAATCCCCCGGCCACGCAGGCCAGGGCCGCGAACATCTTGTACTGGGCCGGGACCCGGCCCGACATGGCCAGAAGCACACCCACGAGAAGCCCCACCATGGCCGCGCCGACCTTGAGGCCCCAGTAGATTTCCACGGCCCCGGGCTGGCGGAACCCGGCGTGGATCAGGGTCGTGCGCGTCTTGGAAAGTTCCTTGGCCTCCTTGGGCTTGACCGCCTCGCCAAAGCGGGAGGCCATGCCCCGGGCCAGCCCGGCCAGCCAGCCGAACACCCCGAGCCTGCGACCGTCTCCCGGCTCGGCCGGACGCAGCATGGCCATGGCCCGCTCGGCGATCTCCCGGCGCTGCTCGCGCTCGTCGCGCAGGACCATGACGGCGTAGACGAAAAAGCCGACGCTGGCGGAAACGAGCAGGGAGATAAGCACAAGTTGCATAACGGCCTCAGACCTCGATGCGGACCATCTTGCGGATGACCAGGATGCCCATGGTCATAAGCCCCATGACGAGATAGATCAGGATGTGCCCCAAAGGCGCGGTGAAAAGCAGGTTCAGGTAGCCGGGATTGAGCACCTGCACCGCGCCGCACACGAAAAACGGCAGCAGGCACAGGACCCAGGCCGCCATGCGCCCCTCGGCCGAGAGCACCCTGATGCGCCCCTTGAGCTTGAGCCGCTCGCGGATGAGCCAGGCGATGTTGCCGACGATCTCGGCCAGGTTGCCGCCGGTTTCGTTCTGGATCTTGACCGAGACCACGAAAAAGTTGAGGTCCGGGCAGTCCACCCGGTCCATAAGGTTGTCCAGGGCCACGGCCACGCCCATGCCGAAGTTGATCTCCTCCATGGTCGTCTGGAACTCGCCCCGGATGGGCTCGGCGAATTCGCTGACCACCATGCCCATGCCGCTGGTAAACGTGTGCCCGGCCCGAAGCGCCCGGCCCACGAGCTCCAGGGCCTCGGGCAACTGGCGCTCGAATTCCTGCATGCGCCGGGCCTTGCGCATGGCGATCCACTTGAAGGGCAAAAGCCCCAGCCCGATGCCGACGGCCAGGCGCACGAACGGGTTTTGCGCGTAGAGCGACGCCGCCACATAGCCCGTCGTCGCAAGGACCAGCGACAGCAGGACGAAGATGCCAAGCGGCGCCTCGATGTCCGCCTGGGCAAGCATCTTGTCCATGCGCCGGCTCCAGGCCTGGCGCGACAAAAAGACGTCCAGCCAGCGCAGCCCGCTCATCTCGTGGCGCTTGACCAGATCGCCGGCCGCATCCGTTGCCGCGTCCCGGCCGCGCGTCGCCGCCTTGATGCGCCGGGCCAGCTCCTTGCCGCTTTTGTCCGTCAGCCGGCGCACCACGAAGACCGCGGCCACGAACACGTAGACCAGCGACAGCAGCCAGGCCAGCGACAAGATACTCGGCGGTCCCTCGGTCATAAGCGGCCTCCCCTTCCGGCGCGCGGGGCGCGTTGCGGCGGCATACGCCCTCCTGGCGGATCAGCTCTCGACAATGTTTCGCGGGTCGAACACGCCGTTTGCCATCCGGATGCCCTTGGACTCGAACTTGGCCGCGAACTTCGGCCGGATGCCCCGGGCCAGAAAAGCGCCCTTGACCTTGCCGTCAGCCGACATCCCGCGCTGCTCGAAGGCGAAAATCTCCTGCATGGTGATGACCTCGCCTTCCATGCCGGTCAGCTCCTGAAAGCTGACAAGCTTTCTGCTGCCGTCGGAAAAGCGCGAGATCTGGATAATCACGTCCACGGCCGAGGCGATGTAGCGCTTGAGCGAGAGCGCCGAAATGGTCAGCCCGGCCATGGCCACCAGCGTCTCCAGACGCATGAGGGCGTCGCGCGGGGTGTTGGCGTGCAGCGTGGCCAGCGACCCGTCGTGGCCGGTATTCATGGCCTGCAGCATGTCGAGGGCCTCGGCCCCGCGCACCTCGCCGACGATGATGCGGTCCGGGCGCATGCGCAGACAGTTGCGCACCAGATCGCGCTGGGTGACCTCGCCGCGCCCCTCGATATTGGGCGGACGCGATTCCAGACGCACCACATGGTCCTGCTTGAGCTGCAACTCGGCCGCGTCCTCCACGGTCACGATGCGCTCGTCATGGGGAATGAACCCGGACAGGCAGTTGAGCATGGTCGTCTTGCCCGTGCCCGTGCCGCCGGAAATGAGGATGTTGAGCCGGGCCAGGACAATGCCCTGCAACACCTCGGCGATGTCGCGGGTCATGGCCCGAAATTGTATCAGGTCCTCGATGGTCAGCTTTTCCTTGGCGAATTTGCGGATGGAAAGCGCCGGACCGTCGATGGCCAGCGGCGGAATGATGGCGTTGACGCGCGAGCCGTCGGGAAGGCGCGCGTCCACCATGGGCGAGGATTCGTCCACGCGCCGGCCCACCCGGGACACGATGCGGTCGATGATCTTCTTTAAGTGGTCGTTGTCCTTGAAGCGCGATTCGGTGAGCACCAGCTTGCCGGAGCGCTCCACATAAATCTGGCGGTAGGAGTTGACCAGGATGTCGTTGACACTCGGGTCCTTGAGAAACGGCTCCAAGGGGCCAAGGCCGAGCATCTCGTCCTTGACCTCGTTTATCATCCGCTCACGCTCGACCTGATTGAGCGGCGTCTGGGAGAATTCGTCGCGCAACAGCCGCTCGACCAGCTTGCTGATCTCCGCGCCGATGGCCCCGGCGTCCAGCGTGTCGAGCAGCGACAAATCGATCAGATCGATCAGCCGGCCATGGATGCGGGTCTTGATCTCATAATACTCGTCAACGGCAACGCCGGGCTCCTTGCGCTCCGTCGCGGCGGACATCCCGGGCCGCTGCCCCTGCCGCATAAGCGGCGTTCTTCCGCGTTCCATACTCACTGTGGCGTGCCTGCCTCCGGCGGCCAGGGGAGGCTCCGCCTCCCCTGGACCCCACCGCCGGGGGGCCGAGGGCCCCCCGGTCCCCCCATATGGGAATGATAAAATTGCCGCTATCGCAGCCGATACAACATCTCCTACCGTATCCGCGACATCCCAACAACAACCCCGTCAAAGGGGGCCGGGGGGGATTATCCCCCCCCGGTAGGGAGGGTCAGGGAGGGGCGACGCCCCTCCCTGATCTTACTTGCTACTTGCGGCCGGTGAGGCGTTTGAGGCCAAAGAGGCCCTTTTTGCGTTCCGGTTCCGGGGCCGGGGGGGCCAGGGCCCGGGCCAGTTCGGCCAGGGAACGGGTGACCGGGGCCTTGGGCGCGGTTTCGAGCAGCGTCTTGCCCTGGTTTATGGCCGAAAGCGTGGTCGGGTAATCGTTTGGCACCTGCCAGAAAACCGGCAGGGAGAGCGCCTTCTCCATGTCCTCCACCACCAGGTCGCTGTCGCGGAGATGGCGGTTGACCACGATCTTGAGTTTGTCCTCGAGCCCGGCCTCGGCCTGCCGGATATTGTCCAGAAAGCGGCGCACGTTGGCCAGACAGGGCAGGTTCTGGACGCACACGAGCACGATGGCGTCGGAAATGTCCATGACCTTGAGGGTGATTTCGTCGAGGTACATGCCGAGGTCGATGACCACGGTATCGAAAATCTGGCGCATGAGTTCCAGGAGCTTGGAGATGTTTTCGGGCGTGGCCATCTGGAGGTCGTCGAGCCGGCTTGGCGGGGCCAGGAGGTAGAGCCCCGAGGGATGGCGCGACATGACGCTCATGAGGTAGGTGGCGTCGAGCCGGCTGATGTTGCCGAGCACTTCGCCCCAATGGTATTTGGGGATGATGTCCAGAAAAAGCTGGGCCTCGCCGAAGGGCAGGTTCATGTCCACGAGGGCCACCGAGGCCCCGGGCCTAAGCGTCAGGCAGGCGGCGGCGATATTGACCGCGGCGGTGGTGGTGCCCACGCCCCCCTTGGCCCCGAAGACGTCGATGATGCTGCCGTGCTTGCCGCTCATGGGGCCAAGCCGGCTTTCCAGGCGGGTTTTGAGCCGCCACAGCGCCATGCGCACTTCCTCGTGGCTGACGGGCTGGGGGAAAAATTCGCGCACGCCCTGGCGCATGAGCCGCATGAGGATTTCGGCGTCGTAGGCTTGCGCCGTCAGAAACACCTCGCGTTCGCCCCGCCGGGCCACAGTCTCGGCCAGGACCTCCAGCGCCGCCTCGCCGCCGTCCGGGGCGAGCTCGCACACGAGCAGTTCGGCGAACTCCTCGCCGTCGCCGATCACCTCGAAATCGCCGTCCTCGGACAGGCACTCCTCGAAAGCCCGCCGCGCGGGCGAGGCGGCCATGTCCAGGAACACCGTGAGTTTGTCGCGCATGCTCGTGTCCTCGCAGGACTTGGTACAGCCCTATTGCCCCTTGGTGATGTTGAGGATCGAATTGGGGGCGGTCTCTTTTTCCGACGGCTTGGCCTTCTGGTAGCGGTCGTAGGCCATGGCCGCCTTTTCCCCGTCCATGCCGACAACGGGCGTATCGTCGCCGGGCGCGGGGGGTATCTTCTGGTTGTCGAACACGGCATGGAACGACTTGCCGTAGTCCCAGTTCTGGGCTTTGTCCGCCTGGCAGCCGGTCAGGAGGCCGAAAAGGGCGAGAAACGCCAGCATTGCCGTCATGCGGTGCATGGAAGCCTCCTGCCGGATGGATCCGGATGCGGCGGGGGACCGCCGCTGTTACTGTATGTCCCTGGGCCGGGCCACGGCGGCCACGGGCACGGCGTGCCCGAAATCGCCGTCCAGGGTGCCCGGCGTGGCCAGCGGCCGGGCTTGCGCCGCGCCGGCGTCGGATTTGGCCTCCCGGCTGATGCCCAGAAAAAATTCCAGGTCGTCGGGCTCGTGGGCCGAATCCGTGGGCAGGGAAATAGCCTTTTTATCCAGCGGCTTGACCAGGTGGGCGGTGATGAGGATCACGAGCTCGCTCTGGTCCTTCTGGTACTGGGAGCTTTTGAAAAGCGCGCCGAGCACCGGAATGTCGCCGAGCACGGGATACTTGTCCATGGAATTGCGGGACTGTTCGTTGAGCATGCCGGCGATGGCGAAGGTCTGGCCGTTTTTAAGCTCGATGGTGGTCGAGGTCTGCCGGGTGCTGATGGCCGGGATGGTGGACCCGAGCAGGGTGATGGCGCGGGTGTAGTCGAGATTGGAGACCTCGGGGTTGACCTTGAGGTTGATGCGGTCGCCGGCCACGATGGTCGGCGTGAAATTGAGCTGCACGCCAAACTTTTTCCATTCGATGGTGGTGGTGCCGAGCCCCGAGGACACGGGCACGGGAATCTGGCCGCCGGCCAGGAAATCGGCGGTCTGGCCGTTCAGGCAGACCAGGTTCGGCTCGGCCAGGATCTTGACCAGCCCATTTTCCTTGAGCATGTCGACGACGGCGGTCATGGCCGTGTTGCCGGCGCCGCCCCAGTTGGTGTTCCAGCGGGCCACGGCCGTGCCCTGGTTCATGGTCATGGTGGCCTTGCTGGCAGCCTGGTTGAACTCCCGGTAGGCCAGTTGGATGGGGGACGAGTCGTAGCTTGTCGAGCCGTCCGCGCCTTTGGCCGTCATGGTGACGTACTGGTAGGCGTTTTGCGTGTTGTCCACGTTGAACATGCCCGAGGCCACGGACGTGAGGCTGCCGACGAGGGTATAGGCGAAGTTGCCGTCGCCGACGGCGCTCAGGTTGATGCCCATGCGGTTGACCAGGGACTTGGACATCTCGGCCACGCGCACCTCGAGCATGACCTGCTGCACGCCGCCGACGGAAAGCAGGTTGAGGACTTTTTTGGGCGCGTAGACCTCGGCCAGGGTCAGGGCCTTTTTCATGTTGCCGCTGTCGCGCACGGTGCCGGAAAGGGCGATGGAATCCTGGCTGGCCATGACCTCGATGCCGGTTTCCCCGGGCATCACGTCGTGAAGCATCTTTTTGAGCCGGGAGATGTCCGGGGCGACGTCCAGGTCGTAGACGGCGCGGACCTTGTCGCCCTTGTCCCAAAGGGTCAGGTTGGTGATCCCCGGAGCCCGGCCGGTAACGTAAATCTGCCGTGGGGAAAGCAGCACGAAATCGGCGATCTCGGGCTGGGCCACGGACACCCGCGACACGTCCGCGTCGCTTTGCAGGATGACGGACTTGCCGATGGTCAGCGACAGCTTGGGCGCGGTGCGCACGGCCACGGCCCCGATCCGGCCCGGTGCGGCGTAGGACAGCGTGGCCATGCCGCAAACAAGCAGCCAGATGAGCAACCGGGCGCCCGGTTTCGTGAACTTACGGCCGCGCATGGCTTTTCTCCTCAGGCTTCGCCTGGTTCATGCCGTCGAGGGTGATGCGCTCGCGCTCGGTGCCCCGGATGATTTCCACGCTGTAGCCGCCCTCCTCGGGCTCGCCTTCCGCGGGAGCGCCCTCCAGGGGCGAGGTCGGGGGGCCGGCCGGCGCGGCGGCAAAGGCTTCCAGGCTTCCGGCCACGTCCGCGCCCGGGGTCGTGACCACGTCGTTGTCGCCGGGCTTGCGCAGCGCCATGTGCATGCTGCCGAGATCGGCCGCCAGGGCCAGTCGTTCGGCCTCCTCGGGCGTGACCATGAGCGTGAAGGAATCCGTGTTGGCCAGCTCTTCCCGGCCGTCCTTGCCGATGCGGGGCTCGAGCTCGGTGCCGGTGGCCAGGACCGGGATATTTTCCAGGATGACCTTGGAAACCTTTTCCTCGTGCTTGCCCGGCCGGGTGTAGGTGACCACGACGTCCACCCGGCTGCCCGGGGTGATAAGCCCGCCCGAGCCCATGACCTTGGTGCCCTTGACGGTGAGCGCCCGCTTACCGGGCGAGACCGCCGCGTCCAGGCCGCCGCTTGTGGCGCCCTTGGCCAGCAGTTTGTCCGGGGTGATGGGGTCGTCCTTGGAGATATCCCGGGCCGCGGCCCGGCCCACGGCCTCGGCGACGCCGCGCAGCGCCCCGCCCGGGGCGGCTTCGGCCTCGTAGGGTTTGAGCCGCAGCATGGCCGCGTCCAGGCGCGCCCCCTTGGGGATGGCCACGGCCGCCACCAGCACGTCGACCTTTTTCGCCTCGACCCTGGTCCGCTGGACCTGCCCCGGGCCGCGCACCGACCCCAGCCAACGGATGGTCAGCACGCCGGCCACCAGGGCCAAAATCACGGCCAGGATCATGTGGGGGATCGCCTTGGACTTCATCCGTTCCTCCGTCCCGGGCCGCGCCTTGCCCCGCGCGTCGCCCGGCACCTGGAACACAGCGTTGTTTTACTTTGTTAAACGGTGGCACAGGCCACCCGCGCTTGTTTCTTCCGAAGCGCGCCGGGGCCCGGCCCGCTCCCGGCCTTTGCCCACAACGCCTTGCGCCGGATTTCCGGCGGGGCAACCCGGTTAAAAGCGGGCGGACCGGCCGGGCCGAGAGCCCTCGGCAATGCCGGTGCAGCAAGAAGCCTGCCATCCGCCCCCTGTTTCGCGGCGGGCCGAAACGATTGCCCCGAAGCGGCCATGAGGATAGCCTGCCAGCCATGCCTCGCGCCAAGGAGCCTCGCCCATGCTGATCCAGGTCAAGGCCTCAGCCGGTTCCGGCAAGACCCACGCCTTAACCGAGCGCTTCATCTCCCTTGCCCTGCGCACGGCCCGAAACCTGCCCCGCAGCTGCGCCGGCAGCCTCGAGGCCGGCTACGCCCTGCCCGAGATCCTGGCCGTGACCTTCACCAACAAGGCCGCGGCCGAGATGCGCGAGCGGGTCTTCACGCGCTTAAAAAAGATCGCTCTCGGCCTCGGCGGCGCGGACGCCGACTCCCGGGGCAAGGCCCGCGACGAACTGGAAGAGCTGCTCGTCCACGCCGAGCGCCTCAACATCCGCACCATCGACAGCCTGCTGTTCCTTCTGGCCCGCATCTTCGCCCTGGACCTCGGGTTGCGCCCGGATTTCGAGCCGGCCTTCAACGACGCGGAACTGCTGTCCGACGTCTACGACCGGCTGGCCGCCCGGTTGCCCGAGGACCCGGGACTGGGCCGGCTTTTCGGCGACGCGGCGGCGGCCCTGCTCCAGGGGACGTCCGGCTTTTTGCCCATGGCCCCCTTTCGGGAGCGGATCCTGGCCGTCACCCAGAAGCTTTTGACCGAGCCGCTGGCCCAGCCGGCCGAACCCGAGGCTCTGCGCCTGGGCCTCGAGCGGCGCATCGGCCGGCTGGCCAACGCGGCCGGCGCCATTTTCGCCGCCCTGGACGCGGCGGCGCTCAAGGCCAATTCCAATTTCCTGGCCTTTCTGCGCAAATGCCGCGAGGCCGCCCAGGCCGACGCCCCGCCCCAGTCCGCCTACGCCGGCAAGGCGACGCTTACCGACTGCATGCTCAAGGCCAGCCGCGACGCGGTCACGCCCGAGCTCGAACGCCTCTACGCCGAGCTGAGAGAGGCCCATGCCGCCTGCGATCGTGAGCTGCCGGCCCTGCGCGCGGCCATGGGCCTGGCGCCCTTCGTCGCCCTGGCCGGGGCCCTGGCCGAAGACTACCCCACCTACCTGACCCAGATGCGCAAGCTCCCCCACTCCCAGTGGTCGCGCCTGGTGGCCGGCCGGCTCGGCGGCGACATGGGCGTGCCCGATGCCTGGTGCCGGCTGGGGGCGGGGCTGGCCCACATCCTCATCGACGAATTCCAGGACACGGCCCGCGACCAGTGGGAGGTGCTGCGGCTTTTGGCCCTGGAATGCCTGGCGCGCGGCGGCAGCCTGTATCTCGTCGGCGACGTCAAGCAGGCCATCTACGGCTGGCGCGGCGGCGAGGCGGCCCTTTTCGACGAGGCCCCGGCCGATCCCGAGCTTTCCGGGGTGGTCGACGGCGTCACGCGACAGACGCTGCCCGTCAACTGGCGCAGCGCCCCGGTGGTGGTCGACGCCAACAACCGCTTTTTCGCCCCCCTGGCCGATCCGGATACGGCGGACCGCGTGGCCGCCGCCCTGCTCGGCCCAAGCCTCGCCTCCGCCGCGCCAAAGCTTGCGGCCGCGCTTGGCCGGGCCTTCACCGACGCCCGCCAGAGCCTGCCCGACGACTACCATGGCCCGGACGGACACGTGCGCATAACGGCCCTGCCCGGCGCCTCGGCCGGCGAATACGAGGACGAGGCCCGCAAGGCCCTCGTCCGACTGCTGACGGACGAGCTCATCCCCCGCCACGGCCCGGGCGGCGTGGCCGTGCTGACGCGGTCCAATCCCCAGGCCGGACGGGTGGCGGACTGGCTGATCCGGGCCGGCATCCCGGTGGTGACCGAAAACAGCCTGCTTCTGGCCGAGCATCCGCTCATCCGCCAGCTGGCCGCCATGCTGGCCTTTCTGGACTTTCCGCCGGACAGCCTGTCCTTTTTCGCCTTCGTTTCCGGACGCGAGCTTTTCGGCGACATCGCCGGCATCGGCCGCGACGAGCTGGCCGACTGGGTCACGGGCCTGCCCCACCGAGGCTCGCTGTCCCTGGCCTTTCGCGCCCGCTGGCCCGACGTCTGGGACCGGCTTATCCGGCCCTACCAGCGCCAGACCGGGCTGGCCGCGCCCTACGACCTGTTGCGCGAAATCGTGGCCGGCTACCGGCTGCTAAAGCGCCGCCCCGGCGACGAGGCCTTCATCCGCCGTTTCCTGGAAATCGCCCATCTGGCCGAGAGCAAGGGTTACGGCTCCATCGCCGCCTTTCTCGACTTCTGGCGCGAACTGGGATCGGATGAAAAGGTACCCCAGCCGGAAAATATCGACGCCGTGCGGGTCATGACCATCCACAAGGCCAAGGGCCTCCAGTTTCCGGCCGTGGTCGTGCCCTTTCACCATTTCACGGGCAAGGCCGGACAGGCGGATCTGGTGGTCGGCCACGTGGAGGAAGGCGAGGTGCTGGCCCCGGACATGCCCGGCCTCGGCCCGGACCATGCCCTGCGCCGGGCCCGCGAGCTGGCCGAACAGCTCCATCTTCTCTACGTGGCCTGGACCCGGCCCCAGGTGGAGCTGCACGCCTTCGTGCCCGGCTTCGGCAAGCTGCGCGACGAGGCGCGCTATCCCCTGCCCAAGGCGCTGACCATCCTTTTCGCCGCCTTCGGCCACGATCCGGCCGCCGGCGAGCCCATCCGCCTGGGGAGCCTGCCCGACACGCCGCCGGCCGCTTCCCGCGCCTGCCCGGCCCCCCGCCCCGGGACCCCGGCCGGCAGGGAAACAACCGAGGACGGACAAGCCGTCGCGGCCGCCCCGGAGGCCATCGCCGTGGACGCGCCCATGGCCTGGCTGCCGCGTCTCAAGGTCTACCGCAACGTGGCCCGCGACATCCGCGACAGCCTGCGCTTTTCCGAAAAACGGCGCGGCGAGCTGGCCCACCTGGCCGCCGAAACCTTCGCCCGCCTGGGCCATGACCCGGCCGATCCGCAGCCCGCCGCCAAGCGCGCCGCCGCCATGGCCCTCGGCGGGCAGCGCCTGGACGCGGGCCTTCGCGCCCGGCTGACCGGGGAATTCACGGACATGCTGGTATGGCTGGCCGGCGTGCCCGACTGCCGGGACGCCCTGGCCGAAGGCCTCCTGGAGCGCGAACTCCTGGACGATTCCGGTGCCCGCCATCGGCCGGATCTGCTCTTCGCCGGACCGGAGCACACCCTGGTGCTGGACTTCAAGACCGGCCATGAAGACCCCGAACACGCGACCCAGGTCTCCCGCTACCTGCGTTTGGCCCGCGCCCTGCCCGGCCGGGCGGGACTGCCGGCCCGGGGGCTGCTCGTCTATCTCGACAAGCGGGTCTGCCGGCCCGTGGAGGCCGCTTCGTGAAACCCGTCGGCGTCATTCCCTGGACCGAGGAATTCTTCGGGGCCGTGGCCGAGCGGCTCGTGGCCGCAACCGGCGGCGATTTCCGCGACACGCTGGTCATCTTCCCCCTGCGCCGGGCGACCAGGCACCTGTGCGACCGGCTGGCCGCCATGGCCGGGCTGCCAAAGCCACTGCTTTTGCCGGAAATCGTGGCCGTCGGCGACTGGGCGGCCGACGTCGGCGCGTCGTTTATGCCCGAGCCGCCGGTGACCCTCGACACCCTCGACCGGGTGGCGCTCCTCTACGACATCGTGCGCGAAATCGCCGCGGCAAACGCGAACGGGCCCCAACCCGGGGCGTTTCCCACGGACATGGCCCGCTTTTTTCCCTGGGGCCTGGAGCTGGCCGAACTGATGGAGGAGCTTTTCCGCCACAACGTGCCCGGCCGGGACCTGGAATACCTGGAGGGGCAGGTGGTGCCGCCCGCCGCCGCGCTGCTCGCCCGCCTCGGCACCATCTACGCCCGGTACAGGGAAAAGATGCTCGAGGCGGGCCTGGCCACGCCGGGGCTCCTTTTGGCCCTGGCCGGGGAAAACGCCAAGGAGGCGGCGACGCGCCTTGCCGGCAAGCGGATTTTCGCCTGCGGCTTCGCCGTGGCTTCCGGGGCGGAAAAAGCGCTTTTCACGGCGCTTTGGCGGCAGGGAAACCTGGAGATGCTCTGGCACGGCGACCCGGCCCTGGCCAATCCCGGCGGGCGCGTGCATTTCGCCTGCCTGGAGCAGAAGCGCTGGCTCGGGACCCTTAACGCCCGGGCCGGCTGCATCACCGGCGGCAAGGCCCGCCGCGCGCGTCGCAAGGACGATCCCGACCGCCCCACCCTGGTGCTCGGCGCGGGAACGGCCAACCTGTCCTCCAAGAAGCTGCGCTTTTTCGAGGGCCACGACCTCCATGCCCAGCTCAAGGCCCTGGAAGGCTGTCTGGCCGAGGGACAGGCGGCCGACGCCCTGGACAGCACGGCCATCGTGCTGCCGGACACCGGCCTGCTCTCCCCGGTGCTCCACATCCTGCCGCGAAAAGACGTCAATATTTCCATGGGCTATCCCCTGGCCCGCTCGTCACTGGCCAGGCTCCTGGAGACCATCCTCACCCTGCAGGAGACGCGGCTGGATACCGGGCGCTACCACTGGCGGGAGCTGGTGGCGCTGATCCGCCATCCCTACCTCAAGATGCTGCACGCGGGCGACGACGAGCCGCTTCGGGCCGTGTTCCACGCCCTGGAAGCGGCCTTGCGCCAGGGCGGCGCCTTCGTCGATCCGCTGGCCCTGGAATTCGGCGACGAGGAGGCCCCGCCGCCCAAGGGAGCCCTGGACCTGTGCCGGGAGGTTCTGGAGACGTGCCTGACCGCCTTCGAGGAGGTGGACACGCCCCGGACGCTCGGCAACGCCGTGGGCGGGCTGTGCGAACTGCTGCTCGACCCCGCGCGCAGCGGCGACGCCTGGGAACGGTTTCTCATCGACGCCGAGTGCCTTTTTCGCCTGGCCACGAACGTGGTCCCGGCCCTGACCGGCGGCCGGCTGGCCGACGCGGTCCTGCCCCGCGAAACACTTTTCGCCCTGCTGCGACGGCTCCTGGCCGACGAGCGGGCCCCGTTCGAGGCCGAACCGTTGACCGGCTTGCAGGTGCTCGGCGTGCTGGAAACCCGGCTCCTCTCCTTTCGCCGGGTGTTCGTCCTCGACGCGGTGGAGGACAAGCTGCCTGGGGCCGCGCCCTACGAGCCCCTGCTTCCCGATCCCCTGCGACGGCTTTTAAAACTCCCGGACAGCCGCGAGCGCGACCTTGTCGCCGCCTACAACATCTACCGGCTTTTTTTCGGGGCCGAGGAGATCACGGTCTTTTACCGCACCGGGTCCTCCGGGGCGGGACTTTTCGAGGACAAACCCGTGCGCAGCCGGTTCGTGGAGCAGCTTTTGTGGGAGGAGGAAAAGCGGCTCGGCCGGGTGCTTTTACCCGGTGAAGCGCCGGTGTCCCTGGTTTCGATCCCCCTGTGCCCCATCCCGGAAGGCGATGCGGCCATGCCCAAATCCCCGGCCGTGGCCGAACGCCTGCGCGCCTACCTGGCCGAAAAACGCCTGTCCGCCACCTTTCTGGACACGTACCTCACCTGCCCCTTGCGCTTTTTCTACCGCTACCTGACGCCGCTTGCCCCCTTGGCCGAGGTGGCCGAGGAAGGCGACCGGGCGGCCGTCGGGCAGGTGGTCCACGACACACTGAAGGAATTTTTCACACCCTATCTCGGCCGCGACATCGACGCGGCGGATATCGACGCCGCCGCGTTGGCCGATCTTTTCGAAACGCGTCTGCGCGCCCATGCCGCCTACGAGGCCCTGCCGCCGGACGGCCGGCTGCTTCTGCTGCGGGCCGGGCGCACGCGCCTTGCCGCCATGGCCGCCGGCCTGCCGCGCACCATGCCCGTGGCCCTCGAAACCGAACTGGCCGCCAGCATCGAGACGGCCGGGCGCAGCTTTCTGCTCGGCGGCCGGCTCGACCGGGTGGACCGCCGCGAGGACGGCATCGTGATTTTGGATTACAAAACCGGCGGCCTGCCGGGACTCGGGCAGTCCCTGTGGGACGACGAGGCGCTGTGGGGCCGGTTGTCCCGGTTCACCACCCCGGACGACGACCCGGAACTGCTCGAGACCGTGGCCAGACGCGTGGGCAGCCTGCAACTGCCGCTCTACTGCTGGCTGTACGCGGCAAGCCAGGGCGAGACCCCGGCCGACGCCGCCTTTGTGGAGCTCAAGGAAACGGGCCGGGAAAAGCCCCTTTTCGGCCCGCGCCGCGACCAGCCCGGCCGCGAGGAAGCCATCACCGGCCAGACGCCGGCGCTTTTGGCCTTCGTGCTGCGCCACCTGTCCATGGCCACGCGCTTTCCCCCGCGCCCGGACGCCCGGCGTTGCGCCTACTGCGACTTTCGCCCGGCCTGCGGGGCGCGCCCGGGCGGCGTCGCCGCCGCCTCGGACACGTAGGACGAGAAACGACCGCGCCCCTTCCCCCGACGATCGCCTACCGGCCCAGGGAGTCCTCGGGCTCGGTATTTTTCGGGCGCAGGGGCTCGTAATAGACGGCCGATTTGGTGGCCTTGGTCGCATTGTTGTACTTGAGCTTCATCTTCATCTTCTTTTCCGGAAAATCCCAGGACATCACCAGCCAATCGCCGTCGGTCTCCGTTTCGGGCGTGCCGGCCAGCTTTGTCGTCACCTGTCTGATGATGTCGATGTTGTCATGCTCGGTGCGCATGATGCGGTCGTACAGCCTGCCGTCGACCACGCCGTAGACGATCACCGGGGCCAGCCGCTCATGCACGCCCAGCCGGCAGGGACCGGTAAAATTGTAGTACGAGACGCCGTCTTTCTCCAAAAACTTCACGAAGTAGTCGTGGTCGTTCACCTCCGCCAGCGGCGTGCCGTAGGGCGGCTTGGCGCAGTCGAATTCCCCGGCCCAGGCGGTAGCGGCGAGCAGGCACGACAGACAGCACAAGAGCAACAGGCGACGCGGCATGAGGTGTCCTCCCAAGGGATTGTAAAGTGCCCGACCATAGAGAAACATCCGCCCCGCGGCAATATCCCGGTTAAAGACGGCGCTTCAGCTTTTTTTCGGGGCGGTATGCGTCGAGGACGCTTCGTCCGAGCGCGGGTGGGCCTTGTCGTAGACCTGCATGATGCGGGCAAGCTCGAGATGGGTGTAACGCTGGGTGGTGGAGAGGCGCGCGTGGCCGAGCAGTTCCTGGACGCTGCGCATGTCGGCCCCGGATTCGAGCAGATGGGTGGCGAAACTGTGGCGCAGCATGTGCGGGTGGGTGTGTTTGGCGATGCCGGCCTCCCTGGCCAGGGCGTCGACGATGCGCGCCGCCTGCCGACGGTTCAGCCGGCCGCCGCGCGAGCCCAGAAAAAATGCCTGCTCGCGCGGATCGGGCGCGAATTCCGCCCGGCGCAGGGAATATTCCCGCAGCCGCTCCCGGGACGCGTCGCTTAAGGGGGCCAGCCGTTCCTTGCCGCCCTTGCCGTAGACCCGGGCCACGCCCTGGGCGATACTCACGTCGTCGAGGTCGAGCCCCACGGCCTCGGCCACGCGAAGCCCGGAGCCGTAAAGGAGCTCGGCCAGGGCCAGATCGCGGCAGGCCTCGCGCGAGCCGTCGGCGGCCGGCGTGCCGGGGCTCGGCGTGACCAGGGCCACGGCCTCGTCCACATTGAGCGCCTTGGGCTGGCGCTTTTCCGTCTTGGGATTCTTGAGCCCGGCCAGGGGATCGATCGCCACCAGCTTCCTGCGCAGCATGTAGCGGAAAAAGCCGCGCAAGGCCGAGAGCTTGCGCCCCATGGACGTCTTGGCCTCGCGGCGGCGATGCAGCTCGGCCAGAAAACCCCGGCCATGCTCCCGGGTCACCTGCCGGGGCTGGCCCAGACTGAGGCCCCGGCCATGCAAAAAAATCTCGAACTGGTCCAGATCCACGCCGTAGGCGGCCAGCGTGGCCGGGGAATAGCCTTTCTCGGCCGCGAGGTAGTCGAGAAAACCGACCACGGTCTCCGGCCGGGCCATTGCGCCGGGCGCGCCCGGTTCAGCTTTGCCGCTTATCGAGGACATAGCAGCTCCGGGGATTTTCCTTGGCCTTTTTCTTGAGCGTCATGGCCATCTGCGAGGCTTCGCCATAGTGGGTGAGCCGACCGTCGCGGTTGAACACCACGGCGATGGAGATGGCCATGAGCGGAAAGGAACGGCGGTTGCCCTCGCGGTCCGTGGACAGGATGAAACCGCGCTCGCGGTCCTCGGCGTCGTAGAAATGGGGCACAATGTCGTCGAAGCTGACCACCACGGCCTTGCAGGCCTCCTCCACCCGGTCCGGCGGCAGGATGAAGACGAAGTCGTCGCCGCCGACATGGCCCACAAAGGCCTTCTGCCCGCCCACGGTCCGCACGGTGTTGACGATGATGCGCGCCGTCATCATGAGGATCTCGTCGCCCCGGGAAAAGCCGTACTTGTCGTTAAACGACTTGAAGTAGTCGAGATCGGCGTAGGCCAGGGCGAAATCCTCCTTGCGCTCGATAAGTTCCTGGATGCGGCCGATGATCGAGGTGTTGCCGGGCAGCTTGGTCAGGGGATTGGCGTCCAGGGAGCGCGAGGCCCGGGCCAGGGTCAACGACACCCGGGCCCGCAGCATGACCGCGTCAAGCGGCCGGGTGAGCAGCTCGTCGACCTCCGTGGCGCACCAGTCGATGTCCCGGACGGCCAGGGCCGCCTCGTCCATGACCAGGGCCACCGGCATTTGCCGGTAGACGTTCTCGCTTTTGACCATGGCCACGAGATCGAGCCCCGGGATGTCGGCGAGCTTCTGGTCCACCACGAGCAGGTCCGGTGGATCGTTGAACAGGTGCTCGATGGCCCCCCGGCCGCACGGCCGGTCGAGCAGTTCGACCTCGGCCGGGGTAAACGCCTGGCCGAAAAGGGCCATCAAATCCTGATCGGGGCTTAAGACCATGATCTTCTGGGGCCTTGGGAAAAGGCAAAGAGGGGTGTCTGGCATGGCGGATCAGGTGAACGACAGGTCGGCGATCTCCACGAACTGCTCGCACAGATGATCCAGGAGCTTCTCGACGTGGGCGGGTTTGAGCTTCAAAATCTTGAGCGCCTCGGGTTGCAGGTAGGTGGCTCCCACATCGCCGGAAAATCCGTATTCGAAAACCCGGACCATGAAATCGCCCAGATGCACGACGCTGGCCATTTCGGGGTACAGGCTCGCCAGATGGGGCTTGTGGTGGTAGGTAAGCCCTTCCTTGATGTTGGCCGGCAGCTTCCAATGGCCAGCCAGCCAGGCGTTGATGCGGTCATGGCCGAAGCCCATCACCTCGCGCTCGGCCTCGAGGTAGTAGCAGTCGCGCTCGGTCACCACCCGCTCGATCTCGGGCTTGAGGTCCGGCAGCTGGACCGTGGCCACCACCTTGCCGAGGTCGTGCAGCAGCCCGGCCACGGAATACTCCTCCGCATCCTTGAAGCCGAGCATCCGCGCCGTGGTCCCGCAGGCCATGGCGCACCCCAGGCTGTGCTCCCAGAGCCCGACCATGTTTTCGGTCATGACCTCGAAGACCGAGGTGGACACGATGATCGAACGCAGGACGTTGAAGCCCAAAAGCACCAGGGCGTGGCCGATGGAGCTGATGCGGCCGGGAAAACCGTAGACCGGCGAATTGACCATCTTGAGGACCTTGGCCGAAAGCACCTGGTCCATGCTGATGAGCTTGGCCACCTGTTCGGTGGTGGAGTCCGGACGCTCGACGAGTTTGCTCACCTCTTCGAGCACCTTGGGCAGGGTGGGCAGGTCGCGCACGGCCAGGATGCGGTCCTTGCGCTCGGTGCGCAGGTCCTCGCTCATTTCGCGGCCCCCTTGCCCTTGGCGGCCGGGGCGGACGCCTCAGCCGGCGACCGGCCGGATGCGGGCGCTGCCGTAGCGGTTTCCTTGGCCGCCTTGGCCGCCGCGGCCGCCGCAACCAGGGCCGCGCTGGAGGCCGCCTTCATGTGGAAATAGTTGTCCAGAAGCCGCCGGATCTGCCCCATCCACTTGTCGTCGGGATATTTGCGGAACAAAAAGGGGATGCGCTCGATACGCTTGTCGAACGACGACGCGCCGCCCGGTCCGTCGAGGCTGATGGGTTCGCCCTCGACCACCAGCTGCTCCACGCCCATGGAGTCGAAACGGGAAAGCAGGCTTTCGGAAATTTCGGAGCCGGCGGCAGCCACGGCGATGCCGTCGGCCCTGGCCACGGGCTTGGCCAGAATCATACCCGGCCGCGCCAGGTTGAGCGGGATTTTCTGCATGGATCGCGTTACCCTTCCACTTCCCGTGTGTAGTACATGCCCGGCCATTTCCGCACAAGGCCCTTCATCTCGAGCAGCACCAGGGCCTGGCTCAGCGGGCCGGAAGCGGTCTCGAGGGTCCGGGCCAGGGCGTCGATGTGGCGCTTACTGCCGTCGGCCAAAAGCTTCACGATCCCGGCCTCGAGCGGCGGAAGGTCCGGCGGCGCAGCGGCGGGGGCAACGAGAGGTTCGGGCGGCGTGGGCGGAGCGGGCTTGGATTTCGGGGCGGCGGGAGGCGCTACCGGCGGCGCGGACGGGCGTTTCGAAGCGGCGGGCGGCGCGGGACGCGGCGGCGCTGGGCGCGGCGGCGCTGGGCGCGGCATGTCCACGAAGGCGGCCAGTTCCCGGGCCAGGGCGGTCACGATGTCCTCGGCCGTCTGCACGAGTCTGGCTCCCTGGCCGATCAGCGCGTGGCAGCCGGCATAGGTGGGCAGGTTGACCGGCCCAGGCAGGGCGAACACCTCGCGTCCCTGGTCCAGGGCCAGCCGGGCGGTGATGAGGCTGCCCGAGCGCGCCGCCGCCTCCACCACCATGACCCCGAGGGACAGCCCGGCGATGATGCGGTTGCGGATGGGAAAATTCTGGGCCTGGGGCGGCGTGCCCGGGGGAAATTCGCTGATGATGGCGCCATCGGCCGCAAGCGCGCGCCAGACGTCGAGATTGGCGTCGGGATAGACCAGGTCGAGCCCGGTGCCGCACACGGCAATGGAGCGTCCGGGACCCGTCAGCCCGCCGAGGTGGGCCTGCCGGTCGATGCCGTAGGCCAGCCCGGACACCACGGTGATGCCGCTGGCGGCAAGCCCGGCGGCGATTTCATGGGCGGCGGCGAAGCCGTAGCGCGAACACTGCCTGGCCCCGACCATGGCCACGCAGGGGCCGGAGAGAAGCCGCGCCTCGCCGACGACGTAGAGGACCACGGGCGGATCGGGCAAATCGCGCAGCCGGGCCGGGTAGGCCGGATGGAAATAAGGCAGGGGCAAAAGGCCCTTGGCGGCGGCGGCCTCGATCTCCCGCTCGGCGGCGGCGGCGGAGACGCCCCGGGCGAGCCCGGCCGCGACCGCGTCGTCGCAAAGCCCCTGGGGGCCGAAGCTGCGCACGTCGACCAGTGCGGCGGCGGCGGAATCGTAGCGGTCGAAAATGCGTTTCCAGGTCCGGGGGCCGATGCCGGGGGCATGGCGCAGGCGCAGGCAGGCCCCGAGTTCGGTCAAAAACGCGTCATCGCCCGTCCAGGCGGTATCGGGCGCGACCGGCTCGTTGGTCATTTGGGCAGGGATTGGAGTTTCTGGCGAACAAGACCGGCCAGTTCCGCTTTGGGGTAATCCTTGAGATACCGCTCGTAGGAAGCCCTGGCGGCGGCCGTATCCCCCGCCTTCTCCTGGGCCATGGCCATCTTGTACAAGGCATCGGCGGCCTTGCCGTGCCCGGGCCAGCCCTTGGCCACTTTCTCGAAGTCGCCGATGGCGGTCTTGTAGTCCCCGGCGGCGAAAGCCCCCTCCCCCACCCAGTAGAGGGCATTGGGGGCCAGCGGGCTGTTGGGATTGGCGTCCAGAAATTGTTCGAAGGCGGTCTTGGCCGCCTTGGCGTTGCCGTTTATGGCCAGTTGCAAGGCCCTGTTGTAGGCCTCCTTTTCGGCCGGGGAAGCGGTTTCGGCATACCCGCCCGGGCCTGACCCGCCGCCGGTCGGTGCCGGCTTGGGAGACGGCTCGGGGGGAGTCGCGGCAGGTGTGGCCGCAGGCGCGGGCGCGGGCGAAGCCGGCGGCGCGGCAGGCTCCGTGGGAGCGGGCGCTGCCGTGGCGGTGGCCGGCGGAGCGGCAGGCGCGGCGGCCGATCCGGCGACAGGCGGCGTCTGGGGCGGTCGCGCGGTCGTCGCGGCCGGCTTTTTCTCCGCTGCCGTTACTGGCAACGGCGGGGTGGCGGGAGGCGTGGCCGCCGTGGCAACCTTATCGGCGGCAATGGCGGCTTCGGGCGTGGTCGGCGCTTCGGCCGGTCCCACCCGGCCATAGCCGTGACGCCCCTTGGGCGTGTTCACACGGGACGAAGGCTGGGACCTGGCCGGCGGCACACTGCCGAGAGGCGGCATGGGGATGCCCTCCCCGGCCAGGGGCTGGGCATGCTCCGGCTTCGCCGGCTGTCCCGGGGACGGCGGCGCGGAAACTTCCGGCGTCTGCCCGGGCTGGGGAGAGGCGGGCGCGGCGCCGGGCGCAGCCCCGGGATTGACGAACCCGATGCCCAGGGCGCTGCCCTGGGGCACGGCCACCTCCGGGGTCTTCACGCCCTTAGCGTGGAGCGCGGCCTGGATTTCGCCGACCCGCTTGGCCAGGAGGGCCAATTGGCCGTCGCTGTGGGTCTGGCGCTTTTCCAAATCCTTGAGCGTCGCCTCGGCTTTCTCCAGGGACGACTCCACCGCCTTGAGACGGAAATCATCGCTCCCCTTGCCCACGCGCAACGTATTGCCCGGCCCGCATGCAGCAAGCAGGCAGGAGAAACAGATGGCCGTGGCCGCCGTAACAAGACGTTTTCCGCTCATGTCGCAATGCAGGGATAAAGAGTTGGCAACCCATTCAAGTTCCGCCAGAAACTACGTCAGGGGAGCGCGTTGCGCAAGCCGATTTTGCGACGCGGTCTTCACTGTGCGGCTGTTTGTTGCATCCGACAGGAATTTAGGGCAAAAGCCGTCGGCAAGGCGTGGCGCTTCACGCCGTCATGCCTGATCCGCGCCAACCCCGACTTGCAAAGGAGAACACTCCTCATGACCGAGGCCATCCCCATCGCAATCTTCTGGGCGGTCATGTTCCTTTTGGCCTTGCATCTGGGACTGGCCCTGGCCGCCGCCTCGGTGCCGGCCATCACCTCCCTGACGGGCCTGCACAAAACCAAGCGGCTGAAAATATTCATCGATAAATTCGGCCAACAGGCTTCCACCTTTGCCCTGCTCGGCGGATTGTGGGTCTTCGTGATCGTTTGCGCGGCCCTGGCGGCGCTGTGGTTCCTCTTGCCCGAAAAGGCCCCCTACGTCTGCGGCATCCCCCTGCCCCTGGCCGCCGTGGCCGGCCCCATCCTCCTCGGCGCGGCCGTCTTTCTCGCCTACCGGGGCCTTTGGCAGCGCCTCAAAACAAATAAATCCCTGCACGCGGTCATCGGGCTCTCGGCCACGGTGCTGCTCTGGGTCGCCTTTTACACCGGCCTGGCCAGCCTGCGCCCCTTAAGCCTCGCCCTTCCCGCCCCGACCGGCCCCGAATTCCTGCTGCCGCCGGCCGGTTCCCTGTTCTGGCGGCTGCTCGTGCTCGGCATCGCCCAGTCCGTGGCCCTGGCCGGCATCTTCACCGGAGCCTGGCTGGTCTGGCGGCGCGACAAGGACGATTTCGGCCGCGACTACTACAACTTCACCCTGCGCCTGACGGCCCGGATCGGCTTTTTGGGCCAGATCGCCACCTTGGCCGCCATGGCCTGGCTGGTGCTCGGCTTCCTGCCCCTGGTCGGCGAGATTTCCAACCGCCTGAGCATCGCCGTGGCCCTCTACGGCACCGGCACGCTGCTCACGCTCCTGTGCCTCGGCGTGGTCATGCCCCAGGAAAACGCCCTGCGCCACAAACTCATGCTGGCCGTGGCCTTCCTGACCACACTGGCGGCCCTCACCGGCCTTTTCGCCGGGCTGACGAGCATCTTTTTCCCGGCCGTTTTCCCGACCACGGTGCCGCTTCCGTGAACTTCGTGTGACGCCTCCGTTCGCCCAAGCGTCACATTTTTTGGCTACTCCTTGCAAAAAAGTAAGGAGTTTCCCATGCCCGCACGTCCCCTCGCCATCGCCCTGGCCGCGATCCTGACCGCCACCAGCGCCCTGGCCGCCCAGGCCCCGACCGTGCAGAAATACACGGTCGAGGCTCCCAAATCGACCAACATCCCGGCCCCCGCCACCCTGGCCAAGGCCTTCCCGGACGGATTTCCCCTGGGGCTTGGCTCCGGCGTGGTCTTCGCCGGCAAGGACGCCGACGGCTCCATCGTGCTCTACGCCGTGGGCGATCGCGGCCCCAACGCCGACGCGCCCGACTACGTTCCCGCCCCCGGGGCCAAGCCCGAACCGGCAAAAATTTTCCCCGCCCCCGACTACACCCCGTCCCTGGCCAAACTGCGCGTCAAGGACGGCAAGGTGGAAGTCCTCGCCATCAAGCCGCTTTTAACCGCCGCCGGCAAGCCCATCTCCGGCCGGCCCCTGCCCAAGGGCAGCGTGGGCAGCACCGGCGAAACGCCCCTGGCCGCCGACCTGTCCGTGCCGCCCACGGACGGCAACGGCCTGGATACCGAAGGTATCGCCGTGGCCCCGGGCGGCAGCCTGTGGCTGTGCGACGAATACGGCCCGTTTCTGGTCAACGTCGACGCCGCCACCGGGAAAATCCTCAAGAAATACGGCCCGGGCCAGGGACTGCCCGAAATCGTGGCCAAGCGGCAGCCCAACCGGGGCTTCGAAGGCGTGGCCGTGACCTCGGATGGCAAGGTCTTCGCCGCCGTGCAGTCGATCCTCGACGTCGACGGCAAGGTCAAAGCCTCCAAAGCCCCCTTCATCCGCATCGTGGAACTCGACCCGGCAAGCGGCAAGACCCGTATGTTCGGCTATCCCCTGGACACCGAAGCCTACAAAAAAAACGCCGACGCCAAACTCGGCGACCTGACCGCCATCTCGCCGACCAAACTCCTCACCGTGGAACAAGGCAAAGGCGCGGATAAAAAGATGCGCAACATCGTCTACGCCATCGACCTGTCCCAGGCCACGGACCTGACCGGCAAAACCGCCCCCGACGGCAAGCCCCTCGAAACCGTCTCCGACCCGGCCGCGCTGGAAAAACTCGGCGTCAAACTGGCCAAAAAAACCAAGGTGGCCGACCTGCGCGCCCTGGGCTGGACCGCCGAAAAAGCCGAAGGCCTCTCCATCGCCCCGGACCACAAGACCCTTATTCTTACCTCCGACAACGACTTCGGCATGACCATCAAGCCGAATAACCCCGTCGCCGACAAGGACGGCAAGCCCGTTACCAAGCCCGGCGACTACCAGCTCGCCCCCGGCGGCCAGCTGTCCCGCGACGGCAAACCCGTCCCCACCACCTTCACCATCACCCCCACCACCGACAAGACCGAACTCTGGGTCCTCACCCTGCCCGAAGCCGTGCGGTAGGCAGGCGGCACGCGAGCAAGCAAGCGGGGGCTCCGCCCCCGCGCCCCCGCCGGGAGGCCACGGGCCCCCCG